>CAZEBL010000055.1:0-13934 GCA_964510325.1 uncultured Melioribacter sp.
ATTTGTAAACCCCGACTGGAAAAACATGCCTGAAAATTATTATTTAGGAACATTCAAGGTTCTTGAAAATGGAGTCAATGAACTGGTTATTGGGCCTGTCATAGATTTGGACACAAAATTCGATGCCAATGTGAAAAAGCTATCAGGAATGAAAGTTTACCTATCCAGCGATAAAAACAAATCTGTGTTTACAGATAATGAAGGCATGGCTTACATTTATACAAAAAAATCAGGCATTGACACTGTTTTTGTAATAGACACAAATGCAACTGATACAACTGGATATTACCATTGGCACTATCCTGATTTTGAAATTAAGCCTGGGAAAAACATTGTCAAGCATTTTCGTGAAAGTTCAGGCATTCCTACAAAAATTAGAGGGAAAGATGTAAATGGGCAGGACTATTTGGACTTTGCACAGTTTGTTACGATGATAAAATTTACTAAACTAAATGATCCTGTTTATAAAAATACAGTCCCCACTTTTAGGTTGGATAAACCTTTGGATAACGAAATCCCTGTTTATATGAATAGGGATAAATTACCACAAATGATTTATTTTAAAGATTTAGATGGGGTGGCATATGACAGCATATCAGGAAATGCTTATGCAGATTCTCTTTTCAAAGGAGCAAAGTTGCAGGATACAAAAAGAGTAAAATATATTGAAACAAGTGATAAAGATAAAGCCCTTGTTGAATTTATTTATGAAGGATTCAATTTGGGATTAACTAGGTTATTTTATAACTCTAATAATGATGGGGGGGAATTAAAAAAACAGGAAATTAGGACAAGAGCTCCACCAATAAGCTCATTCATAGAACCTATATATTTAACGACTATGGCAGGGCATGAAATTCAAAGAGGGGCATTTGATTTTTTAGAAACAAGTCCTTATATTACTAATTTGAATTATCGTTATCCTCTTTATAGGTTTGATCAAGGTCACAAGGATTCAGGAAGTGCAAAAGAAAAATGGACCAAAGATTTTGTTGTTGATTTAGATTTAAATGCAACAAAATTATTGTGGTGGTTTAAATAACTAATATTGATAAAACCCGTTAAGGGGTAGGGTGCTGCTACCATATGTATGTTCGCAATTATAATCATAATTATATAAATTATCATTACATCCTGAACAACATGCAATCGTATAACTGCTTCTTAAACAGTTTATATCAAAATTGGTTGTTGAGCATTTTATTGGTCCACATTCACCATATAATTTGGTGCAAATTTTGAGTTCTTTATTATATTCATATCCCGCATTACACAACTGACACATTACAGTTGAGCTTTGGCAGTAACCTCTGTTGGAAGGATTGCTGCAAAGCAATGCCTGGCCTAATCCATTGTCAAGTGTGCCGTCAGTTGTGCATGCGCCAGTGCCTGCTGTGCAGGTTTTGTCTGTGTATCTTCTAAGCCACCAGTCAGACGGATAAGCAGCGGAATTTGTGCTGCAGTAATCAGTTGTGCTGCAGATGTAATTTGTGTTGATGGTGCGGCTGCAGCTTGCGGAATAGCCTGGCTGGCTTGTGCAGCTTACTGTCCCGCAGTCAGCAAAGACAGCATCAGGGCATGTGCCTGTGCTCCAGGCGTCTGAACGAATGGATTTTCTAATATAATAAACTGTATTTGGATTAAAATTATTTCATGAAGTTATATTTAATTATGAAAAAAATGTTATAATTGTTTCAACCAAATAAAAAATGCTGTATGAAAGAAATTTTATTGGAAGGGGAGTTAAAAATTGACCAAGCGACTCAAAATTCAAGTAAAATAATAGTTACTACAAATAATAATTACGAAAAAAAAATTAAAGAGTATCCTTCAGATATTTTAATAACCTCATATAGCAATTTCTGGAATTTTATAAGTGATAATTCGCTCACAAATTTTTTAAATCAATTCAAACCATCCGATATTCAAAATAGTTTTTATCAATCACTCTTTGTTTTAGAAAAAATATTTACAAATTTAGAATCACACTACAACAAAGCAATAGATGCTTTTTTTATTTACGGTTCATTTATAGAAGATTATAATGAAGAAAGGGATATAGATATTATGCTATTAATAAATGACAAAGATTTCTTTTGGGAGCCAAAGAGTGAAGAAAATTTAGAATTAGTTATTAAAGAAAAAATAAACAGTCTTAAAATAATGTCAACAATACAAAATCCAATTGATATTGCTGTTAAATTCAGCAGCTATTTTTATGAGAGATTAATAAATAGGGATATCTTTAGTATCAACGCTTTTTTAAAACCTATTTTCTTAAAAGATGTAAATGGATTCTGGAAAAAGACTTCGGAATTTTTTGCCACAATTGACTCAACACAATATTACTATAAATTAAGTATTCGATTATTAAAAGAATCAGAAGCGCTTATTGATAGAGCGCTACTTGAGTTTGGCAGACTATATAAAATAAATATCTGGGAATCAGTTACAAAATCTATTGATGCACTTGTTTTGTATTATGGTGAATTTCCGGTCAAACCCACAAAATTACTTGAACAGTTGGAAAAAATTAGTTTTTCAAATAAATGTTCTGAACTAAATGACATAATTCTTCTTTGGAAAAGTTTTTTTAATAATAGAAAAGAAATGATGAATCCTTCAATTTTCTATAAAGAAATTAATTTTGATGAATATCTTAATAAATATAATCTAGCAAATGAAATAATTAATAAAGTAAAAATGATGATTAATAATAAGTGTTAAATCATAATTGTTTTCCTACCGCCGGAAAATATTTTGGAGAAAGCTTATAAAGCGATTGCTCAGTTTCACGAAAAGTATGTTGAGAAGTTTGAAAAGTCAGCAATGAAATAATGAATCATTTTGCGGGAATTATAATTCCCGCTTTACTCTTTCCATAGTAAAAGCCGGAATACAAACGGAAACATATTCGCACTGTTCATCAAAAGGATTTGAATAACGAACCCGTACACCTTTCTTAACACAAATAGATTTGCCTTTTGACAGGATTATTTCATTTCCATCGACCTCAAATTTTTTTCTGCCTGAAATGATATATGTTATTTCATCAAACTCAGGTGTTTGAAATGGTTCCGACCAATGTGGCGGGGCAATCATATGTGCAAAACTGTAATTCCCAACATCAATACTTGCTTTACCAAAATGTTCTTCAATTAATTTCCCATCGGTTGTTGGAACGATGAACGGATTTTTCTGAATAAAATATTTTTGCATAACACACTCCGTAGAGACGAGGCATGCCTCGTCTCTACATTAAAAAATAATTTGACTATAAAACCGTTAAAAAGGAAAAATATTCTCGGGATTATTTTTTTCAATATCCCATTTTAGAGGATTTTGCTCTATATATTTCCTGATGTTGTATAATTCTTTTCCATTATGAATAATGTGATCATAAAACCGAGGTTGCCATTGAAATGAAAGATATCCGGATTCGTGAATATTTTTTGCAACAGCAGATTTAAAAGAACGAATAATTACAGAGAGTGAATTTGGTTTTGGCGATATTTTTGAAAATTGATTTATTTTATTTTCTGTAGAGACGTTGCATGCAACGTCTCTACCAGGATCATTTATAATTATTATTCCATGTAAGTGATTCGGCATAATTATAAAATAATCTAATTCAATGATTGGAAAATGTTTTGGAATATCTTCCCAACAATTTTTTGTAACTAATCCAAATTCGTTTAATAATACTTTACTATTAGAAATTTGTCCAAAATATTCAAAATGATTTTTTGTATTTACTGTAACATAATACCACCAGGGCGTTGAATAATCCCAACTTCTTAAACGAAAACTTTCGATACGATATTTATTCTCATACTTTGCCATTACTATTATCTGGACGAGACATGCCTCGTCTCTACATCAAAATAATTAAAATAATTAAAATAATTTTGCGCGTTTTAGTCTAAGAGAATTTGTTACAACCGAAACAGAACTTAAAGACATAGCAAGTGCTGCAATCATTGGATTTAATAAACCGAATGCTGCCAGCGGAATCAACAGAGTATTGTAAATAAACGCCCAGAATAAATTTTGCTTTATTGTCTTTAATGTTTGCTGCGAAAGTTTAATTGCCTTAACTACTCCGGTAATATTTCCTTTTACCAAAGTTATTTGTGCTGTTTCAATTGCAATATCGGTTCCGGTTCCAATAGCAATTCCAACATTTGCTTGAGCTAATGCTGGTGCGTCGTTTATTCCATCACCTACCATTCCCACAATTTCATCTTTTAATTGGTACTCTTTTACAACATCTGCTTTTCCGCCCGGTAATATCTCTGCTCTAAATTCAGAGATGCTTAATTGATTCGCAATTGTCTCGGCAATTTTTTTATTGTCGCCGGTTAACATAACTGTTTTAATATTCATTTCCCGCAGATGATTTATGGCTTCAAACGAATCTTCCTTAAGTTTGTCTTCAATCAGTATTATACCGGAAAACTCACTATCGATGGCAATACAGATAATTGTCTTTCCTGCACTTTGTAATTCATTATAAACAGAAAGATCTTTTTCAACATTGATTGAAAATTCTTTAAATAGATTAATATTACCGACAATTACGTTTTTATTATCAACAAAACCAACTATTCCAAATCCCGAATAATTTTGAAATCGATCCGGCTCAAGTAAGGTTATGCCTTCCTGGTTTGCTTTATGTAAGATAGCTTTTGCTATTGGGTGTTCTGATTTAGATTCCAGTGATGCGGTTAATTGTAATAATTCTTTTGCATCCCCGTTCAAAGAAATTACATCTGCAACTTTCGGCTTACCTTCAGTTAGGGTCCCGGTTTTATCGAATATTATTGTAGATATTTTATTTGCAATTTCAATACTTTCCCCATCACGGATTAGAATTCCATTTGAAGCACCCAATCCGGTCCCTACTATTATAGCTGTTGGTGTTGCTAATCCCAATGCACATGGGCATACAATAATCAAAACTGCCACAAAATTTATTAGGGCGTTGTTAAAGGAATGATCGGGCGAGAAGATTAACCATGATAAAAATGTAACTATTGCAATTAGGATTACAGCCGGGACAAATATTCCAGCTATCTTATCAACCAGTTTCTGAATTGGCGGTTTGGTCGATTGAGCTTGTTCAATCATTCTAATAATCTGGCCGAGTACTGAATTATCCCCGATACTGGTAACCAAAAAATTAAATGTTCCATTCTGGTTTATCGTTCCTCCGAAGACATTATCGCCAATATTTTTTTCGATAGGGAGACTTTCTCCTGTTAACATTGATTCATCAACCGAAGAATAACCCGAGATTATTTTTCCATCGGCCGGAATTTTTTCTCCGGGTCTGATTACAACTTCATTATTAATACTCAGTTCTGAAATACTTATTGATTTTTCTTGACCGTTAAGAATGACATTAGCTGTTTTAGGTTTAAGTTCTATTAACCGTTTAATTGCATTTGTGGTTTTATTTTTTGCACGATGCTCAAGAAGTTTTCCCATCAATATTAGTGTAATAATTACAACAACCGTTTCAAAGTAAACATGAATATTGTTCACATCTTTATTAATTATCTCAGGGAATAGCGTTGCAAATGTACTGTATCCATAAGCGGCTCCTGTACCTATCGCAACAAGTGAATTCATCTCAGCAGAAAAATGCTTCAGGTTGTTCCAGAAAATTTTGTAAAATCTTTTACCGCTGATGAATATTACAGGTGTAGTTAGGATAAGAAGAATTTTTCTTGTTTCATCGTGATTAAAAATCCAGAATGAGTGGAAGAACTTATAATCCATTAACATACTTATAAGAAAAATTGGTATTGTTAAAATCAGAGCGAACAAAAATTCCGATTTTAATTTTTTATGATATTCGTCTTCTTCATCCGATACTATGTTAGGTGATGATAAATTTAATTGCGATTCGCTTCTATCTATTACTAATTCATATCCGTATTCTTTTATAGCAGATGATATTGCTTTGAGGTCGACTGTATCTTTATCACCTTCAAAGCTTACGCGTTCGGTTGCAAGGTTTACATTCACATTTTTAAGATTATCCATTTTCCCAATAATCTTTTCAACTCTTGTAACACAACTTGCACAAGTCATCCCCTTAACAGGTAGATCATACTTCATTTGCATTGATTAGTCCTTTTTAACTTTATAACCGGCTTCTTCAATTGCCTTTTCAATTTGTTCATCTGTAACTATAGATTCATCATAGTATATCTTTGCGCTTCCAATTTCAACTTTAAAAGAGTTCAGATTCAATTTAGACAGTTCTTTTTTAACCGCCATTACACAATGATGACAGCTCATGTTTTCAATTGCGAAAATTTTTTCAACCATTTTATTACTCCAATTAATTATAAATACATCCAAAAACTAAATAAGTATACCGGATTACGTGTTACATATTTTTTAAGAAATGTTATAAAATTTTAGGTTAAGAAAGAGAATTTTAACTGAGTTTATCGAGTGGTTTACGGATGTTGATAGTAAGTTTTCTAAAGTCGCTTGCAGAAAGTCCGGTTACTTTCTTAAACTGGTTAGATAGATGCTGAACGCTGCTGTAACCCAGATTGTAAGCAATTTCACTTAATGTTAGTTCACCGTATTTCAATAACTCTTTAGCACGCTCAATTTTTTGAAGTATTATAAAATGCTCAATCGTAATTCCTTCAATTGATGAGAAAAGTGAACTTAGATGAGTATAATCATAACCGGCTTCTTTTTCGATAATATTTGAAAAATTTATTTTTTTCGATTCACCACGATTATCTATATGTACTTCTCTAATTACTATACTTTTAATTTTCTCTACAAGCTTGGCTTTTTTGTTCTCAATTAATTCAAATCCATTTTCCTGTAATGCAGATTTGATGTTTGCAAGTAAAAAATTATCAACCTTGGAATCGGTTACGACTTCTCCTAATGAAATTTGGTTTATTTTTACTCCCAGCTTTTCTAGTTCTTCTCTAACAACCTTAATACACCTGTTACACACCATATTTTTAATAAAGAGGTGAGAATATTTTTCTTTTGATTCAATCATAATTTATTATAATGCGGATGCTACTTGTTGTTCTGAATGCTTTTCTTTTTTGTGTTAAGAGTAAACATTTCCCCGGATTCATCCTCGGCATATTTATCAAGAATTTGATCCCCAAGTGATGCCATATTTTTTTCTGAAGTGGTTTCTTTTTCATCCCGTAAATTTTTTACCGGTTTAGGTTTAATTTCCTTTTCAACGGTTGACTGAGGGCTTAATGATTTTACAACTTCAATTCGATCCGGTTTATTCGGCTTTCGTAATTCTTTAGAAATTTTTTTATCAATTTTTTTGACCGGTCTCTTAGTGCTCGGATCTAAAATTATTTTTTTCTCCATATCTGGTTTTGATGATTGATCTGGAGGTGGGGGAGGAATGTGTTTGGTTATTCTTTCAACTATCTTTTTTACAGATTTTTCTGCATATACAACCGGTTGAGCTATTCTTTTTTCCGGAGATTCTATTATCCCTTTCTTCAATTTGATTCTGTAAGTAATATAAGAAAAGGTAATAACAACCACGGCAAGTACAGCTACTATCTTGAGCACGCTAATTATTATCGGTACTAATTCCATAAAATAAAAATAGGAAATTAAACTAAACCTGACAATTTTATTTCAGTTTGTTTAATTAGTCAATTAGAAGGATTATTCGGGATTGCTGTTGCTGTTACAAAATCCCGATCCGTATTATTATCCGAATAGAAGCTTAGTAAATTAAATTGAGATAGGTCGTTTATATATCTTGCCAGGGATTCTTTCCTGATAGTCTGTTTTTCTTCCGGTTTCTGGAATTTCTTATTTTCATTCATTATTTCAATTCGAGTCTTTGTCGAGCGGTTGTAAAAAGTATTCGAATTTTTTCTGCGCTCATAATTAATTTTAATTTCTCTCTCTGATATTCTTGGCTTATTATTACTTGCATCCTGTTCTTTTTGAAAATAATCATAAGGGAGAACAACTGGCTCTAACTGATTAATTGTATTATTTCTTTGTGGGTTCTCGAATCTTGGAACTGGAATATATTGTGTGTTCTGATTTCTATTAACAATAATTTTTGGAGGATAGCTAACTGCTTTTTGCTTTCTTATTTCTTCTGCAATAACCGGATTTGTATTTTTTCTTGCACGGAATGATAGATATGAAATCATAACTACAATTAGCATTAATCCGAAAAACAATGCTAAACTAGTATATATAATTGGAACCAGTGACATTTTTTCCTCTAATAACTATCACAATAATTACAAACCGCATACCAGTTATTTTCTGCAATTTTTAAGTGTTTTCGTTCATTGTTAAATCTAATTCATAGACTTTGTATTATAATGAAACAGCAGAAATAACAACAAGGCAATTTGTTTAAATTCCGCTAAGTCCTTTTGTGGTTGGATTTTAAACCTTTAATTGATATTTTTCCACGCCCAAAATTGAAAAATAGAAGTAAATAGAGGATAGCAATGACAAAAGCCGATATAGTTGAAAAAGTTGCTCTTGGAACCGGACTTACTAAACTGGAAACCGAGGCAATAATAGAAGGTTTTTTAACAACTGTTATTCAGGCACTCAGAGAAGGAAAAGGAATTGAAATACGCGGATTTGGAAGTTATAAGGTAAAAAAGAAAAAAGCCAGATATGCCAGAAATCCAAGGACTGGAGAAAAAGTATATGTGGGAGATCATTTTGTCCCGGTATTCAAATTTTCTAAGGATTTTAAAAGCGCGGTTGATGCCGGTATGAAAGAATCAAGTGCGGTTGCAGAGTAAAAAAGTATGAATCAAAATAAAGAAAAAAAGTATTGTATTAATTGCGGTGAAGAGGTTTCTAAAAAAGATAAATTCTGTTCTCAATGCGGCGTACCGGTCAATAAAGAAAAATCAGATTTAAAAAATGCCGAAAAAGAAAAAATAGAATTTACTAAACCGAAAAGTAGTACAAAGAAAAACTCTTCAGATGTAGAGAAGAATATTAAAAGTATATCACCGGTAAAAATTTTTTATTTCACTTTTGCATTAATCGTTGTTGGTTTGATAATAATTTATTCGGCTGGAGTATTTGATAGTCCGGCTATTTCATCAGGTAATCAAAATTTGAGTAACGATCCGCATCGAGGAGTTGATTTACAATACTTACAGCGAATTAATCAGCTTGAAGAGGAAATTAAAAAGCAACCTGATAATAATAAGCTATTAGAGCTTGCCCATCTTCTTAATGATTCCGGATTCAAAGATAGAGCAATTGAAAAGTATTTAACTTATTTAAAGACTAATCCAAAAGATGCAGATGTTCTTGTTGATTTGGGTGTGTGTTATTATGAACAAGGTAAAAACGAAGATGCATTACGTTATATGAAAGAGGCGCTTAAGTATCAAACCAAACATCAAATTGCACATTTGAATATTGGAATAGTATTACTTGCCTCTAATAAACATGATGAAGCTATTGAATGGTGGAAGAAAGCTGTTGAGATTAATCCAAATAGTGAAATCGGTAAACGAGCACAAGAATTAATTAAATCACATTAAAAGGAGGATGTAAATATGCCGTGTGGCAGAAAACGTAAACGCCATAAAATGGCTACACACAAACGTAAAAAACGTTTGCGCAAAAACCGTCATAAAAAGAAATTGAGATAACATTTTCTTAAGCCACCTTAGCTCAGCTGGTAGAGCAGCTCATTCGTAATGAGCGGGTCGTAGGTTCGAGTCCTATAGGTGGCTCCAACGTTTTGTTATAATCCCTCCCTTTGCAGTACAATCTCTATCCGGTTGTAATACTTTAAATAGTTTCATCCGTATCTAAATAATTCGAACATTCGATTGAGCCTTCATTACTCTTTTTTGGTCTTGTCAATTTTTAGATTACTTTTTGAATTTTTTTGAAAAAAAATCTTGACAATCCCACATAAAATCAGTTATTTTGCATGCAAGTGGGTAATAGTGTTTCATTTTCCCAAAAAGTGGGGATATATGTTTATAGGTAGTTTCAAATATTCGGTGGATTCCAAAGGAAGAATAAGCATTCCATCCCGTTTTAGAAAGTATGTTAATCAGGAAGCAAACGATACTTTCATCATTACTCGTGGATTGCTCAGGTGCATTGATGTTTATCCACAGGATAATTGGAAACAGGATGTACTGGTAAGAATCGATCAGCTTGATGATTTTGACCCGGATGAGTCTGCGTTCAAGAGATTATTACTTGAGCTTGCAGCCGAAGACAAACTCGATTCTCAATCGCGTTTATTAATTCCTAAAAATCTACTTGAGTTTGCCGGAATCGAAAAAGAAGTTTTGATTCTTGGACAGCATAAGAAAATCGAAATATGGAATCCTGACATATATGAATCACTTAAAAGGGAAAACTCAAAACCGTTTTCGGAAATAGCAAAACAGGTAATGCAGAAAAAACCGAAATGAATCAACATGTGCCGGTTCTCTTAAATGAGAGCCTTGATTTTTTAATCAAAAATTTTGACGGAATTTATTTCGACGGCACAGTAGGTTTTGGCGGTCATTCATCAGAAATATTAAAAAGACTTCACTCAAAAGGAAAACTTGTTGCAACAGATAAAGATTTTGAAGCATTCAGTTTTTGCCAGAAGAAATTTAAGGACGATAAAAGATTTTCTGTTTATAACACAAGTTTTAGTGATATCGATACAATAGCTAAAATTGAGTTCATTGAAAAATTTGACGGCATCTTTGTAGATCTTGGGGTTTCTTCCTATCAGCTCGACAATATTGAATCGGGTTTTACGTTTAGAGAAGATTCACCCCTAGATCTAAGGATGAAGAAAAATGCCGGATATCCGGCGTCGCATCTATTGAATAATTATTCCCAGGAAAAATTAGCTGATATAATCTGGAAATTTGGGGAGGAAAAGTTATCAAAAAAAATTGCACGATTAATAGTTGAAGAACGTGCAAAACAAAAATTCGAATCAACATTACAATTACGAAAAATTATCGAAAGAATAGTACCCGATAGATTTCTATCCAAAACTTTATCCCGTGTGTTTCAAGCTCTTCGCATTTATGTTAATAATGAATTGGATGAACTAAAAAACTTTTTGGAAAAAGCTGTTTCACTACTAAATAAAAACGGAACGCTGGTTGTTTTATCATATCATTCACTGGAAGATAGAATTGTAAAAGAGAAAATTAAGTACGAAAGCCTTGAATGTGTTTGTCCGCCAGGAACCCCGGTTTGTATTTGCGGAAAAGAAAAACGACTTCAATTACTAAATACAAAACCGATTACCCCGAATGAAAATGAAATCAAAGAAAATAAAAGATCAAGAAGCGCAAAATTAAGAGCAGCTGTTAGAGTGTAATATGAAAGGAGCTTCGTTAAAAATATTTATTGTGATAATTGTTGGACTAGCAATATCAATTTTTACTTATGTGGCAATTTTAAATGAAATCAAAAATCTGAATAAAGAAAAGTTGAATAAAACAGAAGTACTTAAAGAAAAACAGAATAGAATAGAAGCATTAAATGTAGAGGTCCAAAAACTTACGGCAGAGGATAGAATTGTAACCTTTGCAATAGATTCATTAGGTATGAGTAGACCTAAAGAAATTTTAGAATCGATATTTGTTTCGAAGGAACAAATAAAACAGATAGAAAAAATTTTACAAGAGAAGTATGATTAATAAGCGCGCACTAATATTAACCGGATTTGTTTTGATTGCTTTTATAGCACTTATTATAAAATTATATTCAATTCAGGTAGTTAATAATGAGTATTACTCCTTAATTGCCGAAAGACAGCAGAACAAACCTCAGATTGTTAAAGCTGAACGGGGAATTATTAAGGATAGAAATGGAGAAGTCCTTTCTTTTACACGCGATAACATTTCTTTTTTTGTTGATACTAGAATGATGAATTCAAAAAAAGTCGATTCAATTGCCTCAATTTTTTCTTCTACCTTCGGTAAAGAAAAAGAATATTACAGGGAAATTATTAAGAACGGTGTAAGGAATGTCTGCCTAGAGAAAAAAGTTTCGATGGATAAAGCTCTTCGAATAAAGAAGCATGTAATTGAAGGATTGTATTACGAAGAAGATTATTCCCGCGTTTATCCTTATGGAAGTTTAGCATCTCACATCCTTGGTTATGTAGATCCGAAGCTTAATGGAGTTGACGGTATAGAAAAAGTATACAATGATAAATTAACAGGTAACGACGGTTACTATTTAATCGAAAAAGATGTAATGGGAAGAATTATTTCGGTAAATGACATCAATTCGAAAGCACCGGCAAGCGGTAATAACCTTATACTAACTATCAATAAAAATTACCAGCAAATATTAGAAGAGGAACTTACAAGGGGACTTAATAAGTACGAGGGTGAATCCGCACTTGGAATCTTGATGGACCCAAATACAGGTGAAATTTTTGCTTTATCGAATGTGCCAAATTACGACCCGGCGAATTACGAACTCTTTCCTAACGATATAAGAAGAAATAGAATTCTAACGGATACTTATGAACCCGGATCAACTATGAAATCAATTACTATGTCTATTCTGTTCGATCAGCATCTTGCAAATCCAAATGAAATACTTGATACCGAAAATGGAACATACTATTATAAATCAGTAAAAATTTCAGATACTCATCCGCATTCAAAACTTACGGTAAGAGAAATCCTTGAGCAATCGAGCAATGTTGGTATGGCAAAACTCTCTTCTAGAATTCCTGATGAAATTCTATACAGATATTTACGGGATTTCGGGTTCGGCAATATAACATCAATTGATTTACCGGGCGAAGCTTCCGGGTTACTAAAAAAACCTAAAAATTTCTCGGCATTAACAAAACCATTTCTTTCGTTTGGTTACGAAATTTCTGTAACGCCTCTTCAGATGATAACGGCTTACAGTGCTTTAATTAACGGTGGAGTTCTTTTACAGCCATTCATTCTTAAAGAAATTATCGATTCAAAAGGATACTCGGTTAGCAAAACGCAACCGAATAAAATCAGGAATGTAATTGATAAATCAACTTCGGATTTGATAAAAGCAATAATGGTTGGAGTTGTTGAAAACGGAACCGGAAAAACTGCTCAGCTTGATGATGTTGTTGTTGGTGGAAAAACAGGAACAGCTCAGCAGCTTGTAGATAAATCATATACAACTAAAAGACATAATTCATCTTTCATCGGATTCTTCCCGGCAAGTAATCCAAAACTAATTGGATTGATACTTGTAAATGCACCTAAGGTTGGTAAATACGGCGGACTTGTTGCAGCACCGATTTTCCGGGAAGTAGCCAGAAGAATTATTGATGCTGATCTTTCACTTGTTCCCGATAAAAAGAAAATTGAAAGAAACAACAGCATTGCAGATCAGTTTATTGCCGAGTTAAAATCGGCTCCTGTTTCAACAAGTAAAAACTATATGAACATTGCACCGAAAAATGAAAATAAAAATAGAATAAGAATAAATATTGGTGAATCGAGAACCACGATGCCGAATTTAATTAACAGTTCTCTTAGAGATGCTGTAGTTCAGTTGAATGAACTTGGATTAGAATATAAAATTTCTGGCATCGGAAAGGTGGTAAGCCAGAGCATTGAACCGGGAAAAACATTTATGCCCGGCGACACATGTTTGGTTAAATGTGAACCTGTAATAAAAACAAATATGATTAGAGCTAATTAATGAAGCTATCGGTACTTTTAAACCGTGTTAATGTAATTCAGGTTATCGGTAATGCCGAAGCAAAAGAAGTCGATTCAATTACAATCGATAGCAGAACTGCCGGTAAAAATTCAATCTATTTTGCAATTGAGGGTTTCAAAGTTGATGGACATCAATTTATTCCGGATGTAATTAATAAAGGTGTAAGTGCTGTTGTATTAAGTAAACCGGATTCTGTTCCC
>CAZEBL010000056.1:0-13701 GCA_964510325.1 uncultured Melioribacter sp.
ATTTGAAATAATAGCTATCGGTATTTCATATCAAATGCATGGATTGGTTTTAGTGGATAGAAATTTAAAAGTACTGCGACCCTCTATTATATGGTGCGATAGCCGGGCTGTTGAAATTGGTAATAATGCATTAAGAGATTTGGGAGATGAATATTGCCTGGGTAGTTGCCTTAATTCCCCGGGGAATTTTACAGCATCAAAACTTGCCTGGGTTAAAAAGAATCAGCCGGAGATATTTTCTAAAATTTATAAAATTATGTTGCCCGGCGATTACATTGCTTTAAAACTCACAGGAAAAATTTGTACTACAGTTTCAGGATTAAGTGAAGGAATCTTCTGGGATTTTAATACAAATAATATCTCAGAAAAAATTCTGAATTATTTTGGTTTTGAAAAAAACATAATTCCAGAGGTTGTTCCAACATTCGGATTGCAAGGTAAATTAACCGGAGAAGCTGCTCGAGAGTTAGGAATAAAAAGTGGAATACCAATTTCTTATCGAGCCGGCGATCAACCGAATAATGCTCTATCATTAAATGTTCTGAATCCCGGTGAAGTTGCTGCAACAGCCGGTACATCGGGGGTAATTTATGGTGTAACAGAAAAAAATTTGTTAGACCAATTCAGTCGTGTTAATACTTTTGCTCATGTTAATTATACTAACAGTAATCCTAACAAGGGAGTTTTACTTTGTATTAACGGGACGGGGATACAATATAGCTGGATCAAACAGAATATATTGGAAAGCAAATATTCCTATAATGAGTTGAATGACCTTGCCGGTAAAATTGAAATTGGTTCAAATGGTTTAGTGTGCATTCCATTTGGTAATGGTGCAGAGAGAGTTTTGGGTAATAAAGATGTTCAATGTCAGTTTTTGGGAATAAATTTTAATATACACGGTAAAGCACACCTTGTGCGTGCTGCACAGGAAGGAATTGCTTTTTCTTTCAAGTATGGACTTGATGTAATGAAAAGTATCGGGATGAGTATTAATGTTGTTAAAGCCGGAAATACCAATCTATTTCAGAGTAAAATATTTCAGGAAGCATTTGTGAATACTTGTAATGTTAGCCTCGAACTTTACAATACAGATGGTTCACAGGGAGCTGCAAGAGGTGCAGGTATTGGTTGTGGTTATTATCCTTCGGCAGAAAAAGCATTTGAAGGATTGAAAAAAATTAAAACGATTAATCCTTTAGAAAAGTTAGTTACAGAATATCAGAAGTATTATCAGATATGGAAAAACAAATTAGAGACTGTTCTCTAATCAAAAGATTTTATTACATAACAATGACTTATTTATTGGCAAAAGGACTGAATTCGCAATATTTATTAGCTTTTCCAATCATTTTTATTTTTTGTATAGTGAATAGTTTTTCTCTTTAACAATGAAACGATTTTCATTGACAATTTGAATAATAATTAATAATATTGAATCGGTTCAATAATGATTGAACTGTTAATATAAATATCAAATGGTTTTAGACTATAATGTAAATCATCAATGGTTACTAATACAATTATTACAATTATCTAATAGGGTGAATATGCTTCATAAATTCTTTCCGCAAATCACTCAGACCATTCCCTTCGAAGGTAAGGAATCAAAAAATCCTCTAGCATTTAAGTATTATAATAAAAATCAGAAAGTCGGTAATAAAACAATGGCAGAGCATCTACGCTTTTCTGTTGCTTACTGGCATACAATGATGGGAACCGGATCTGATATTTTTGGAGGTGCAAGTTTTAAAAGAGAATGGCACACATCATCAAATTCAATTGAGAAAGCTAAAGCTACACTTGAAGCCGCGTTCGAATTATTTCAAAAATTGGGAATCGATTACTATTGTTTTCATGATCGCGATTTAGCTCCTGAAGGTAAAAATTTTTCTGAATCCTGTAAAAATCTTGAAACCATCGTTGCTCATGCAAAAGTTCTTCAAAAAGAGACAGGTGTAAAATTACTTTGGGGTACAGCCAATCTTTTCAGCAATCCTATTTACTCTCAGGGTGCTGCAACAAGTCCTAATGCACATGTTATGGCATTAGCTGCGGCACAAATTAAAAATGCTATTGATGCAACTAAAGAACTTGGAGGAGAAAATTATGTATTCTGGGGAGGACGGGAAGGTTACGAAACTCTTCTTAATACAGACATAAAAAGAGAACAGGAACAGATGGCAAGGTTCCTTCATATGGCTGTTGATTACAAAAACAAAATTTGTTTCGATGGACAATTCCTAATTGAACCTAAACCGGCTGAACCGATGAAACATCAATACGATTCTGATGCAGCAACAACTCTCTACTTTTTAAAACAATACGATTTAATTGATCATTTTAAACTGAATATCGAAGCCAATCACGCAACATTAGCAGGTAGTTCATTTGAACATGAACTTGCAGTTGCATCTGCTGCCGGAAAACTTGGTAGTGTTGATGCAAATAGAGGAGATCTTTTATTAGGATGGGATACTGATCAATTCCCTACGAATATTTATGACACAACAATGGCAATGCTTGTAATTCTCAATCAGAACGGTTTAGGAAAAGGTGGTCTAAATTTTGACGCTAAAGTCCGACGTAGTTCAACTGATCTTATTGATCTTTTCTATGCTCACATTGGCGGAATGGATGCTTTTGCTAAAGGATTATTAATTGCTCACAATATAATTGAAGATAAGGTTCTTAGTAGTTTTATTGAAGAAAGGTATAGCAGCTTCAAAAATGGAATTGGCACTAAGATAATGAAAGGTGAAGTTGGTCTGGAAGAACTTGATAAATGGATTCGTGATAACGATAGACCAATTCTTAAAAGCGGTCGCCAGGAAATGTTAGAGAACTTAATTAATTCATATATCCTATAAATATTTTTTGTGGAATAAAAATATGGCTGAGATATTCGTGCCAGCTAAAGAAGTAGATCAACAGGAAAGGGTGATCTATAAAAATCCTGCTTACTCAATAAATGAACGAGTTAAAGATTTATTAAGCCGAATGACCCTCGAAGAAAAAGTTGCTCAGATGCTATGTATATGGGGAGAGAAAAAGACAATACTTTTTGATGAAGATGGAAAATTTTTCCCCGACAATTTAAAAGCTTATCTAAAAGATGGTATTGGTCAGATTGGAAGGTTAAGTGATACTGGTAACGGATTATGCCCGGATGAAATGGCGCAGATGGCAAATGAACTTCAAAAATATTTTCTGGAGAATACCAGATTAGGAATACCGGTAATATTTCACGAAGAATGTCTTCATGGATTAGCCGGTAAAGAGGCAACAAGTTATCCTCAGCCAATTGGTTTAGCATCCACATTCAACCCGGAATTAATAGAAAAAATTTATTCTGCAATTGCAGAAGATGCACGGATACGAGGCGCTCATCAAGCATTAACTCCCGTTGTTGATGTTGCGCGAGACCCGAGATGGGGAAGAGTTGAAGAGACTTTTGGCGAGGATCCATACCTTGTTGCACAGATGGGTATTGCAGCAGTTAAAGGTTTACAGGGCGATGGAAATTTAAATAACAAGAAAAATGTTATTGCAACTCTTAAACATTTTGCAGCCCATGGTCAACCGGAATCGGGTACTAATTGTGCCCCGGGAAATTTTTCTGAGAGAGTATTAAGAGATGTTTTCCTTTATCCTTTTAAAGAAGCTATTAAAAAGGGAAATGCTATAAGTGTTATGCCTTCCTATAATGAAATTGATGGAATACCTTCACATGCTAATAAATGGTTGCTGAAGGATGTTTTAAGAAATGAATGGGGATTTGAAGGATTTACAGTTTCCGATTACTATGCCATTACTGAATTAAATGAAAAAGAAAATTCACAGAGCCATCGAATTGCAAAGGATAAAAAGGAAGCTGCTTTATCTGCAGTTAATGCCGGAGTAAATATTGAACTACCCGATATAGATTGCTATCCGAACATTGTTCAACTTGTTAGGGAAGGAACAATTTGTGAATCTGTTATTGATGATCTTGTAACCCCTCTTCTATATTACAAATTTAAACTCGGGTTATTCGAAGATCCATTTGTAGAGCCGATTGAAATTAAAAATAAAATTAAACTCGAAAAAGATAGAGAACTTGCATTACAGGCAGCACTCGAAACAATAACATTACTTAAGAATGAAAAAAAACTATTACCATTTTCATTAAAGAAGAAGAGCACAATTGCTGTTATTGGTCCTAATGCAGATAGAGTGTTACTTGGAGGATATAGCGGTCAACCTGCTTATTATACTTCAGTACTACAAGGTATTAAGAATAAAGCCGGTAAAAAAGCAAACATATTATATAGTGAAGGATGTAAAATTACAGTTGGTGGATCATGGAATGATGATGTAGTAACATTACCTGATCCTGAAGAAAATAAAAAATTAATAAAGCAAGCAATAAAAACAGCAAGGAATGCAGATAAAATTATTTTAGTACTTGGTGGTAATGAACAGATTTCCAGAGAAGCATGGAGTAAAACTCATTTAGGTGATAGAGCCAGCTTAGAATTATTTGGAGACCAGCTTACACTTGTTAAGGAAATTCTGAAACTTGAAAAACCTGTTGTTGTATTGTTATTTAATGGAAGGCCAAATTCATTTCAATATATTAGTGATAATGTTGGAGCCATTTTGGAGTGCTGGTATCTTGGTCAGGAAACCGGAAATGCTATTGCAGATGTTATTTTCGGCGATTATAATCCTTCCGGAAAACTACCAATGTCTATTCCAAGATCAGCTGGTCATTTACCCTGTTTTTATAATCATAAACCTTCTGCAAGGAGAGGTTATCTGTTTGATGATATTACACCATTATATCCATTCGGATTCGGATTAAGCTACACAACATTCCAGTTAAGTAACGTTCGATTAGAAAAACAGATTATAACAAGTGATGAATCAACAAAAGTAATATTTGAAGTTACTAACACAGGAAAGCGGAGCGGGACGGAAGTAATTCAAATGTATATTCATGATTTGGTAAGCTCTGTTACAAGACCGGTTAAAGAATTAAAAGGATTCAAGAAAGTATTTCTTAATCCGGGGGAAACAAAAGTTGTTGAGATTCCAATCTTGTCAGAACATTTGGCATTTACAAATATTGACAAAGAATTTAAAGTAGAACCGGGGGATTTCGAAATTATGGTAGGCAGTTCTTCAAAGGATGAGGATCTTGTAAAAGTAATACTTAGTGTAATTTAGAAAGGATAGATTAGAGTTTAAAAATTTTTCTGTACCGAGAGTAACAATATAAAAATAGATTTTTCTTAACATAACAATAAATAATCTCGGGAGTTATTAGTGCAGAATTTAACGGAAAAGCTGTCCCTTAAAGAAAAAATCGGTTACAGCGTTGGAGATACAGCATCAAATCTTTTCTTCCAAACATTCATGCTGTTTTTACTCTATTTCTATACAGATGTATTTGGACTACCCGCCGCAACAGTTGGAACTCTATTCTTAATTACCCGAATCTGGGATGCCTTTAATGATCCGATTATGGGAACCATTGCAGACAGAACAAACACACGATGGGGTAAATTCCGTCCTTACATTTTAATTTTTGCTCTTCCATTCGGTATAATGGGCGTGTTAACATTTACAACGCCGGACTTTGATGCAACAGGTAAACTGATATATGCATTTATAACTTACAATTTACTAATGATGATGTACACTGCCGTTAATGTTCCTTACTCGGCATTAATGGGCGTTATTACTTCCAATTCAATGGAGAGAACAGAATTATCAACATACCGTTTCGTAGCAGCTTTTATTGGCGGTATAATTGTACAGGCATCTACTATATCCCTTGTAAAATATTTTGGAAATGGAAATGAAGCTGTTGGCTGGCAATGGGCAATGGGTACATTAGCCGGTTTAGCATTTATTCTTTTCTTTATAACCTTTATTACAACAAAAGAAAGGGTTCTGCCACCTAAAGAACAGAAGAACATATTACGTCAGGATCTAAAAGATCTATTTAATAATAAACCCTGGTTATTAATTGCAGGTGCAACAATCTTTCAATTGCTTCTTATTGTAATACGGAACTCGTCTATAATGTATTACTTCAAATATTATGTTCAGGACCAGCAACTTAATTTATTCGGGTATACTATTGATCTTTCTTTCGAAGCATTCGCTTCATCATTCATGCTATCCGGCACAATAGTAACCATTATTGGCGCAATATTGACAAAATGGTTCGCAAAAAAATTCGATAAAAAAAATACATACACCGGTTTTCTTGCTCTTAGTGCGGTTACGTCTACTTTATTCTACTTCCTCAAACCTGAGAATGTAATTTTAATTTACCTCCTTAATCTTGTCTTCTCGTTTTCATTCGGACCGGTATCCGTACTTCAGTGGGCAATGTATACAGATGCTGCAGATTATTCAGAATGGAAGAATAAACGCCGGGCAACAGGATTGATAATGGCAGCTTCACTATTTGCATTAAAAGTTGGTTTAACTCTTGGCGGGGCAATTGTTGGATGGTCGTTAGCTCTGTTTGGATTTGTTGCTAATCAGGCACAATCTCAAGATACATTGAATGGAATAATAATGCTGATGAGCATTATTCCGGCAGTATTCGGATTTATTGGCGGCGCTCTAATGTTCTTTTATCCACTTACAAATAAAATGATGGTAAAAATTGAAGAAGAACTTATTTCGAGGCGAACTGAACAAACTGTATAAAAAATATTTGGATTAATTAACTCTATAAATAAAAAATTTATTTCATAGTTTATTATTAATTAGGGAGAACGGGTATGGTAAAAGTAATTTACAAAAATGTAATTACTATAATGGCGTTATTAACAGTTGTACTATCCCAATCTTTATTTGCACAGTCAGGTTCTTTTAAGGGAAGAATATTTGATAAAGACACACAAGAAGTATTGGTTGGCGCAAATGTAGTAATTCAAGGAACAAGTATTGGTGCTGCTACAGATCTTGATGGTAATTTTGTTATAAGAAATATTCCTGTTGGAAAACAAAGTGTAAAGATTTCTTATATAGGTTACAATTCAATTACTGTAGATATTGATATTGTTGCCAATAGAACGCTGGAGCAGAATTTTTCACTTCAACCGGAAACAATTGAAGGGCAAGCGGTAATTATAACGGCGCAAGCTCAGGGACAGGTATCTGCAATTCAACAGCAATTAACCTCAAATAAAATCGCAAATGTTGTTTCAGAAGCAAGGATTCAAGAGCTACCGGATTTTAATGCAGCTCAGGCAATTTCACGTTTACCGGGTATCGCTACTCTCGAAAGTTCGGGTGAAGCAAATAAAATTGTTATTAGAGGATTGGCTCCGCAATTTAATCAGGTTGCTGTGGGCGGTATTTCACTTGCATCAACGGGCAGCACACAAATTGGCGCCGCTTCTCAGGGTGGAACGGCCGGAACGATTAACAACGATAGAAGCGTTGACCTTTCGATGATCTCACCTTACATGTTAAAAACTATCTCAGTTTATAAATCACTAACACCGGACCTTAATGCAAATGCAATTGGTGGCGTTGTTAATATGGCTCTTAGAGAAGCTCCATCCGGATTAAAAGGGGATTTCCTATGGCAATCTGGGTATACAAGCAAAAGTAATACTTATGGAAACTACAGAGGCGTTCTATCATTAAGTAGCCGCTTTTTTGATGATGCACTCGGTGTTTATGTTTTAGGAAATGCTGAAAAGTATGATAGAGATGCTGATAATATGAATGCAAGTTACTCTACCGGATTATTAGATAAAGATCCAACAACCGGATTTAATAAAATTCAGGTTTCTAATGTTACTCTTAACAGACATCTCGAGACACGTCAAAGATATGGGGCAAATTTAATTTTAGATTACAAATTGCCTAATGGTGTTATCAGATCTCTTAATATGTTCAGTCAGCTCAATTCGGATTTTAAGGACTATCGAACAATCCTGAACTATAAAGAAAAGAATCTCGATTTTACTTACCGCGATGGAATTACAAAAACTGATGTCGGTATTAATACTCTCGAATTTGAAAATGATTTCGGTTTTATGTCAGCAGAAATAAAAGCCGCCTATACATATTCAAGAAATTATTTACCCGAATCACCGTTTTATCAATTCCGTCAGACCGGAGGTGTATATGCCGGGTCTATTCCATATAATACAGTACCCGAAGATCTTGTATCTCAAGTAAAATATTTAGGACCAGCTCAAACATATTTATCTTCAGTTAGTTTGTTTAGTACTGAATATAAAGAGCGGGGACAATCATTGAAGGGGGACTTTAAGATTCCGGTAAATGTATTCGACATTGCTTCCGGTTTTATAAAATTTGGTGGAAGTTATAAAAAGAGCGTTCATAAAAACGACCAGAGCACTCCTTACGTTACATTAACAAGAAGTGGTAATTCGGGAATTACTGTCAGGATTTCTGATGGTATAATGGCAAACTTTCCGGGTGTAATTTTCGATCCGGTTGCCGGTAAAATGGCCGGAACAAATTTCACTTCTACAAATTCCGATCTTTACAAAGAGTTTTTAGGTAACAGGTTCGGAAGTCTCTATTGGATTCCAAATGCCGGAGTCTTGAACTCCATAACAAAGTATATTGCCAACGAACCTTCGTTTGATGCTATCAATGCAGACGCAATTAATCCCGGTGGCTGGTTCACTTCTTATTATCAAACACTTCCTAACGATTATGAATACACTGAATTCTACTCAGCTTTTTACCTTATGACCGAATTGAACATACTTCAGAATTTAATGGTTGTTGGCGGGTTCAGGTACGAAGATGTTAATTCAAGATTTTTTGCTTATAACTTATTAGATGGACGTGATGCAAGATCGCAAACATATTATGAAGTAATAGTATTCCCTAAAAATAATTTCCTTCTTCCTATGGTTCAGGCAAAATATTCTCCAACCAACTGGATGGATATTCGATATGCATATACACAAACATTAGCAAGACCGGATTACTCACAGCTTTCACCACACTATAATATCAGTTATGATAGAGGAAATGTTTGGGCGGGTAATCCTAAACTAAAACCAGCTCAATCATTTAACCATGATGCTATGATTACATTCCATGATAATTATTTGGGATTGCTATCTGTTGGTGCATTCTATAAAGAAATAGAAAACTTTACTTATTCTACAAATTACAGACTCCGTCAAAAACCACAACCCGGATTCGATTCTGTAGGAACCTATTCAACACTTGGTAGCCCTCCTAAAGATGGTGCAATGCTTTATACATATCTTAATAATAGTAAGCTTGCTTTTGTTAGAGGTATCGAATTCGATTTCCAGACAAGATTCTGGTATTTACCATTCCCGCTTGATGGGTTGTTGTTAGGATTTAATTATACGCATATCAATTCGAAAGCATATTATCCATTTAGAGATGAAATAACTTACGGAATTCCTGGCAGACCGGGATATAGAATTGTTCAGATTGACAGTTTAAGAGATGGACGTTTAATAAATCAACCAAATGACATTGCAAATTTATTCTTAGGATACGACTACAAGGGATTTTCAGCCAAGGTTTCGTTTGTATTTCAGGGCAACTCAGCAAATTATATTGGCAGTTTCCAGGAACAGGATGGATTTACACAGGATTATTATAGAATAGATGTTTCAGTAAGACAAATGCTTCCGTGGTATGGATTACAATTATTCCTGGATGTAAATAATCTTAATAATAGGCAGAATATAGCTACTCAAAAAACAATAGGAGGATTTACAAGTCAAAAGAATTATGGTTTAACATTAAATGCAGGAGTTAGAATTAATTATACATTTTATTAATGATTGATATGCGATGACACTTACTTTACAACTTGTTAAGAGAGTAAATAAATAAATAGTTTCAAAACATTTACCAAAGGAGAACAAGCATGAGGAAAATTATTTCAACAATTTTGGGAATGGTTTTATTACCAGCCCTTATTTCTGCTCAGACAATTGTCAAAGTCCAAAGTGATGCTCCACCTTCTGAAGGAAATCTCAATAATGCAGTTCAAGCTGCAATAACTGCCGGAACTCTTAACAATACTATTTTTGAATTAGAACCATACGGGTATTATGTATTAACAGGTACCATAGGCGTTCCGGCTGGCATGACTCTTACAATCACAGCTCCAGAACCCGGTACAACCCAAGCTACTGCACCTCCTCAGGTTGTATGGTCCGGCACCGGTGGATTAAACCGCGATTACCAATTTGAAGTTTTTGGTAACATTAATTTCAAAAATTTCTGGATACGTGCTGCTACCACAGTTGGTGATCAGGTAGGAACTACTATTGTAATTCAGGACGATCCGCTTGCTGTTAACGGACAAAAAGTAACCATGGAAAATATGATTCTCGATTATTATCCATGTCCGCCTCTTGCCGGAGGAACAATTACTGTTCAATCACAACGTTTCATTGGCGACTTTAAAAAAGTATATTTTAAAAACTGTGTTGACCCTCACTTAAGATATTATGGTAGAGCAGTTTCATTTCCTTACAATACCACTGGTTTACATACATTAAAAGTTGAATTTGAGAATTGTACGTTTGCTAATATGGGCTATGTATTAATGCAAGAGGGTGGTGAGTATTCAGATGACGTTCGGTTTAATCACTGCACATTCTTAAACGTAGTTATGTTCCCGCTTCAATCTGGTTGGTGGTGGAAACTTGCAGTTACAAATAGTCTATTTATAAACTGTTTTATGTTTGGTAATAATCCTGCACAAACCGGAACTGGCGATCCTAACGGTGGAACAATGAGAATCGATAGTGTTGCCCGCTTTGGATTTACAGTTCCTTTTACTGATCAGGATAGAAGAATTCTTTTTGCTAACAATGCATACTATTTAGAACCATGGCTTGTTGACTGGATGGCAAATAATGATTATAGCAAACAGCTTAAAAGAGAAAGGAGAGATGATGAAATACCTGTCCCTCAACCAATGCTAAGTCCCGGTACTCTTAATTTCTTTGAGGGTGTTGGACCAGATGGTAAAAAACTTTTCCCGGGAATAAAAAAAGCTAATTTGTATGATGGTGTAAATCCGGGTTTTGTTAAACCACTTACAGATGAAGCTCTTGTAAAAGAATTTATGTGGAGAAAATGGTTCGATAATTCTGATGTTAATTGGGCTTGCAATCCTAATAACGATTTTCTGGGTCTATGGCCTCTGGATGAAAATCTGTCTTACACTAACCAGACTTTCAAAACAGGAGGTATTAATGGATTTCCTCTTGGAGATTTAAGATGGTGGCCTACAGAGTACAATCAATGGAAAACTCAAAGACAGAGTATGATTTCATTACTAACTGGAGAGATCAACTTGTAACATCCGTTAATGAAATATCTGAAAATGAAATTCCAACCGATTATGTATTAAGCCAGAATTATCCAAATCCATTTAACCCGACAACAAAAATTGAGTATTCAATTCCTGTTGCTGGTAACGTATCACTAAAAATTTATAATACACTCGGGCAGGAAGTAGCTACGCTCTTTAATGGTTTCCAGAATGCAGGTAAGTATGTTGCTGATTTTGATGGTTCCAAATTAGCAAGCGGTGTTTATCTCTATAAGTTACAAAGTAATGGTGTTTCTATTTCAAAGAAACTTGTTTTAATGAAATAAATGGTGCCTCCATTTATTCTAAAGTCCCGGCTTACTTTTAAGGGAGTAGGTCGGGATGATAGAATTAAAAGGAAAAAGAAAAGTTTTAATATGGGTAAAATAAAATTTCTGTTTAATAATAATTGGAGGTTTATTTCCGGAAACACATTAATTATAATGGCTTCCAACTCCATTTTTTTATTAACCTCCACTAATTTAAAATCATTAAATAACTAAAAGGAGGCTTATGAAAAGGTTATCTTACTTTGTTGTAACATTCTTACTCGTGAGTGTTACAATATTAGGTCAAACATTTGTTAGCGATTGGGGTACGACACCTCGTGGTAGCAATGGCTGGACTATTCTAAACACAGCTTCAACACCAGCTGGTAATGCTTCAATGGGAGGCACTGCTAAACCTACTGGATGGATGTCTATTAAGGGCGGTTTTGCACCTCTTACAGCAACCACATCTCAAGCTTTTGTCATCACAGGAACATTTGAATTTGTTGGAGGTGGTGGTGGAAGTGCCTACACCTGGTTACGTTTTGCTCTGTTTAATGGAGAGGGCGAACTTACGAACAAAAATACACCAACAGCAGCCTGGAGTGAAACTTCAAATGGTAATGGTTACATTTTTACACCACGTTCAGGTTTGGGTGAAGTATCTAATACTTATAATACGTGGCCACAAGGTAATAGAGGAACAAACTGGCCTCTTATTAATTCAAAATCGTGGACAAGTACTAATTCAAATGGCGGCGGACCATTTGTAACAGTTCTACAAAAACCAGCACGTCAGGTAGCTTCTGCCGGTGTTTATGATTGGGCAATTTCTGTTCAGCCTCGTGCGGATGGTTCAAACGAAGTTAGATGGTATTTTATTCAGCAACATGCCGCAAATTCTACTAATTACTACTGGTGGGGTGGA
This sequence comes from uncultured Melioribacter sp., assembly GCA_964510325.1. Classification (GTDB taxonomy): domain Bacteria; phylum Bacteroidota; class Ignavibacteria; order Ignavibacteriales; family Melioribacteraceae; genus DSXH01. The sequence continues at coordinate 12,572 of CAZEBL010000056.1, forward strand.
TCATTTATTGATGATAGAGTAATGCAAAAAACTTTCAATAGTATTGGCTTTGCTGTAAATAATGATGTAGATGCAACTCTAATTCAGGTTAATCTTGCTAATGTAAGAGTAACTCTTGGTAATGCAATTACAGTTCCAGAAGCACCTTGGGTAGATTATTATGTTGAAGATTGGGGATTCATTGGTAACAAAGGTGCAACCAGAACCGGTGGCTGGGCATTTGCACCCGGTGAGGTTGTTGGTAACGCTGGAGTTAAGGGAACTCAAGCACTTAATGGTTGGTCTGCAATAAGAGGTCAATTTAAAGAACCAATTACTCCTACAACAACCAAGGCTCTTATTGCAACAGGTAAAATTACATTTGTTGGTTCCGGCCCTATTGTATGGAGCGGTTTACGTTATGGTATATTTATGCATGATAGCGCCGGTGTATTAAAAGATACTAATAAAGCTACTGCTTATTGGACTGGTAAAGAATCCGATTCTAAAGGTTACATGATTACACCGCAAAGCGGGGTTAATGATCAAGTTGCCTGGGCAGCTGGTGGTAATGGAGCTATTGGTGTAATTCGAGGTGGCGCATGGATTAGTACATTCGGTAATGCTCACCGTTCTTTAGGAATGGTAAGCCAAGCACCTGCACGCGCTGAAATGACCGCAGGTACATATAATTTTGCGATTTCTGTTAGACCTCTTGGCGATGGCACCAATGAAATAAAATGGTATATAATAAAGGACGATAATTCTTACTGGTCTGGTGGAACAGCAATTGATAACGAATTGATAACGACTCAGTATAACGGTCTTTGTTTTGCTATTCAAGGAACTCCTACTTCAACAAATGCAGCAATGCGCGAAATGAAATTACTTGATGTGAAACTTTCAATGGGTAATCCAATTACAATTCCTGACCCACCATTTAAATCCTATTATCTTGATAAATGGGGATTTGTTGGTAATAGAACAAATGGTTGGACATTAACTCCCGGTGAAGTTATAGGTAACTTCTCAGTTTCTGGCTCTACTCCTCCATACGGATTTGTTGCAGTTCGCGGCGGTTTCGATTATCCTGTTACTCCAACTGCAGACAAAGCAATTATAATTACGGGTCAAATGGAATTTGTTGGAGG
>CAZEBL010000057.1:0-13528 GCA_964510325.1 uncultured Melioribacter sp.
GAAGGGACCTAGCAGCCAAGGCCACACCGTACCATTATGATAGGCTTTATCTCTACTTCTTCTGTCTCCGGCATAAACTCCAATGTATTTTGGGTCACTTCTTGAAAGGGTTCTCAAACCGTAAGGCGTCAAAAGTTCACGATGCACCACATCGACGATTTTTTCGTTTTTAACGCTATCGAGCATGGTGAAGTCTAAAGCAGCTGCAATGATTATAAGTACAATACTTGGAATGAGGTTTTATTACGAGGGTCAGTTCGAAGGGAAAAAAATAAAATTGCCGGTTCAGCTTGGTAGAGAACCGGAAGAACCCGTTTATAACGAACTTGTAGAGTTTTATAATAAACTCTTTACTATTACTAAAGAAGACATTTTTAAGAAAGGTGAATGGAAATTATTAGAGCCGATTACTTCCTGGGAAGGAAATTATTCCTTTAATAATATTATTGCATGGCACTGGACTTACCAGCAAGAAAAACGTATTGTCATAGTAAATTATTCTAATATAGTTTCAACATGCCGGTTAAAAATAGATACACGCGGGTATCCCGAAATATTTGAGCTGAAAGATTTGTTAAACAATCAGGATTATTTAAGATCTGCCGAAGAAGTTTTTCATACCGGATTATATATAGAGTTGAAACCCTACCAGGCGCATATTTTTGGTTATTGATCTGAATCCGGAATTAAAATAGAGGTTCTCTTAAGATTTGTGTTCAAGAGAACCTCGCTAACTTTTCTAAAATGTAAAAGTAACACCGAATTTAATTGTCTCATAAGTTATAGGTGTTTCTGTATTAAATGGCCAGTTCATCTTTTCCTTTTTCAAACTATAGAATGCATAGTTATATCCGTTCTTGAGAAGAAAGTTTACAATTGGTCCGGCTATAGGAGAGGCATCAATTACTTCATCAATAAACTTATCTAAAGCATTCAGCCCGGCCATCTCAATAGCATAGCTGCCAAGATGCTTCCAGAAAACGTAACGTGGGAAAATTACAGAAGCTTCATATCCGGCGTTAAAAGAAACCATACCGAAACTAAAATTAATTCCTCCTTCTGTTAAAGTTCCAAACCGGAAATTACCATCGTATCTCTTTAGTATTTCTGTATCATCTAATACATTCTGCGCGCCAATAAAAGGAAGAATTGAAACCGGGTAATCTTTCATTTCGAGTTTAGACCAGGTGATTGCTGACTGTACATATGGATTGATTTTAATGTTTTCAAAGTTGTATCCATAACCATTTCTTTTGCCGAAACCGAACCGGAGTAATTCGGAAGGTAATTCATCATACTTTCTTTTTTCGGATCTGAGCTTTGTAGAAAGCTGGGATAGAAAAGAATATTTCTCTTCAAAGTATTGAATCCCTTCTTCGTATGGTTCGTCATATGATGCAAATCCAAGTTTAATTTCAATAAGACCTACATTAGAAAGGTTACTAAACAATTTTTGATGTTCGGGATTACTTAAGCCCCAGTTAACTTCTATAAATGGATCTCCCCCTTTCCAGTGCCACCAATCGTCATCCCAATCCCATCCATTACTTTTTGAATGGCTGAAGTTTTGTGCTTTTAATGAAAAAGAAATAGTAATAAAAAACAAAAGAAATAAGAGTAATTTTTTATTCATTGTAGTCACTCCAAATATTTATTTGCGAATTTAGACGGAAATAGTTGAGGATTGGTTACGGGATTAAATTCAACATGTTGAAAGATTATTGAAATTTTTTCCCGGTCTTTTGATAAAGGGTGTTAAACAGTGCATCCAGAAGTACGTCGTTTTGAACGGGCTTTGTAATAAATAAATCAACACCCGCATCATAAGCATTGTCCTTGTCTTTTTGAAATGCATGTGCGGATAAACCTATAATAGGCATATCGGAATGTTCGGTTGATTTTCTGATTTCCCTTGTTAGTTGAAGCCCGTCTTTTTTACCTCTTAAAGAGATATCCATCAAAATTAAATCGAACTTTTGTTCTTTCATTTTCTGATAGAAAGTATCCGCCGAATCACAAACTGAAACATTGAAATATTTACGTAAGAAAAACTGAAGGAATTTTTGATTTTCGAAGTCGTCTTCAACAATTAGCAATAAGGGCTTTACATGTGATGTCATGTTCGGCTTTCATTTATTTGCATTCCAAATATAGTTATAAATTTAAAAAGTGTAAATATTTTTCCGCTAATATTCATCCCAGCTTTTTATAGTAAGATTTTGTGGATTTTTGTTTGAAAGAGCTTCAGCTAACCGCATTGCTAATTGCCGGTTTGTTATTAACGGGATTTTATAATCTACTGCGGTTCGCCGGATTAAATAGTCGTTGGTTAATTCTTCTTCTTGAAAATTCTTGGGTATGTTAATAACAAGATCAATTTTACCGGATTTAAGTAGTTCAATAGAATTTGGGGACTTACCGCTTATCGGCCACTCAAGAGTTTCAACGGGAATATCATTTGCTTTCATAAATTTTGCAGTACCCGGTGTTGCATAGAAAATTATTCCCAGTTTAATTAACTGTCTTGCCGGTTCAAGTAATTCAGATTTAGATTCAATAGTACCGGAAGAGATTAATATTGATCTTATTGGAAATCTGTAACCCACAGCAACAAGGGCTTTAAGAAACGCCTCATCAAAATCGTCTCCTAAACAAGCAACTTCTCCTGTAGATGCCATTTCAACTCCGGTTGTTGGATCTGCTCCCTCCAATCGCGTAAATGAAAATTCGGGGGCTTTAACACCAACATAATCGAGCGAATAAATATTATCCGGAATTACTTCCACTTTCTTGCCGACAATAACTTTTGTGGCGACCTCGATAAAATTTTTCTTTAATGTTTTTGAAATGAATGGAAAACTTCTTGAAGCGCGGAGATTACATTCAATTACTTTTACTTTGTTGTCCTTAGCAAGGAATTGAATATTAAACGGTCCGTTGATATTAAGTGATTTTGAAATGTCCGATGAAAATTTCTTAATCTGTCTTATTGTTTCAAGATATGTTCTTTGTGCGGGAAGAACAAGAGTAGCATCACCTGAATGAACCCCGGCGTTTTCAACGTGTTCTGATATTGCTGAACAGATTATTTTTCCGTTTTGAGCAACAGCATCAAATTCAAGCTCCTTTGCATTTACCAGGAATTTAGAAATTACTACTGGTGATTCGGGAGATACATCTACAGCTTTTTGCAAAAACTTTGTTAATTCTATATCATCTGTTGCAATTGCCATTGCAGCTCCGCTCAATACGTAGGATGGACGAACAAGAACCGGATAACCGACTTTATTTGCAAATACAAGAGCATCCTGAAGCGTTGAAAGCTTGCTCCACTCGGGCTGCTCAATTCCTAATTCATCAAGCATTGCAGAAAATTTACTTCGGTCTTCGGCTTTATCAATTGACTGTGGAGAAGTGCCGAGTATTTTTATTCCTATCTTATGAAGTTTTAATGCCAGATTGTTGGGGGTTTGTCCTCCCATCGATACGATAACGCCCTTCGGTTTTATCGCATCATAAATTTCCCAGATCGTTTCTGTTGTCAGCTCTTCGAAAAACAGGGCATCGGACTGGTCATAATCGGTGCTAACTGTTTCAGGATTACAATTTACGATAACTGTTTTATAACCGAGCTCTCTTAATGTCTTGCCGGTATTTACACAGCACCAATCAAATTCGACCGAGCTTCCAATACGATAAGGACCCGAACCGATAATAACTACACTATCTTTAAGCTTGAAATCAAAATCGTGTATAGTACTGTTGTATGATAAGTAGAGATAATTTGTTTTAGCTGGATATTCAGCTGCAAGTGTATCTATATGCTGAATGAAAGGATTAATTGAATATTTCTTTCTGAGTAGATAAACGTCATGAGCATCCTTGCCTAATAGGTTTGCAATTTGGCGGTCAGAAAATCCGTGTTGCTTGGCTTCTAATAATAATTCCTTACTAATACTTTTGTGGTTCCCGATTTTCTTTTCGATATTAACAATATTCTGGATTTTGTATAAGAACCATTTGTTAATATGTGTTAATGAATGAATCCAGTCGACCGAATAACCCTGTTTAAGTGCTTGAATAACAGCAAAAATTCTTTCTTCGGTTGGATTTTTAAGAGCTTCTTCCAGTTCCTCAAATTCGACTTTTGTTCTGCTTGCAGTTAATCCCTCCACGCCTATATCGAGCATACGCATTGCTTTTTGAATTGTCTCTTCAAACTTTCTACCTATCGCCATTACCTCGCCTACAGATTTCATCGAGGAGCCGAGTTTACGTTTTACCAATCGGAATTTCTTTAAATCCCATCTTGGTACTTTAATAACTATGTAATCGAGAGCCGGTTCAAAAAATGCTTTTGTGGTTTTTGTAATTGAATTGGGAAGTTCATGTAATCCATAACCAAGAGCAAGTTTAGCAGCAACAAATGCAAGGGGATAACCGGTTGCTTTGGATGCGAGAGCAGAACTTCTTGAAAGACGCGCATTAACTTCTATAACTCTATAATCTTCGGAATCAGGATCGAGTGCATATTGAATATTACACTCACCTACAATTCCAAGATGACGTATGGTTCTAATTGCTATTTCACGGAGCTTATGATATTCATTGTTTGTAAGAGTCTGGCTGGGTGCAACAACAATACTTTCGCCGGTATGAATTCCCATCGGATCAATATTTTCCATATTACATACGGTTATGCAGTTATCATATTTATCCCGAACAACTTCATATTCAATTTCCTTCCATCCTTCAAGATATTCTTCAATCAAAATTTGTGATGAATAAGAAAGAGCTTTAGAAGCAATTTTTTTCACTTCATTTTTATTTCTACAAATTCCGGATCCAAGTCCGCCCAGCGCATAAGCTATTCTGATAATTACCGGGAAGCCGATTTTTTCTGCATACTGAATGGCATCATCAACAGTATTAACTGCTTTACTCTGAGGAAATTTTACATCTATTTCCGAAAGTTTATTACAAAATAATTGTCTGTCTTCAGTATTCTCTATTGCATCTATTTGAGTGCCCAGTACCTGTACTTTGTATTTTTTAAGAATCCCTTCGCGGTGAAGAGCCAGCCCGCAGTTCAATGCCGTTTGACCCCCGAATCCCAGAACAATTCCATCGGGCTTTTCTTTCTTAATTACACGTTCAACATAATGTGTATTAATGGGAAGCAAGTAAACTTTATCTGCCAGGTAATCAGATGTTTGAATTGTAGCAATATTAGGGTTAATAAGTATGGTAAAGATTCCTTCCTCTTTCAAAGCTTTAATAGCTTGAGAACCCGAATAATCGAATTCACCGGCTTCACCAATTTTGAGAGCCGAACTTCCAATAACTAAAACTTTTTTGTATTTCATTTATTTCCTTATTTCAAGTCTTTTAAGAATTCATCAAATATAAATGAAGTATCAACCGGTCCTGGTGCGGCTTCCGGATGAAATTGAACGCTTCTGAATGGAAGCTTCTCATGCCTGATTCCTTCATTGGAATAATCATTTAAATTTTCGAACCAGGGCTCCCATCCGCGCGGAAGTGATTTTGTATCAACAGCAAAACTATGGTTCTGAGATGTTACATAACATTTATTTGAATCAACTTCTTTAACCGGCTGGTTCTGACTTCTGTGACCGTATTTTAATTTATATGTTTTTGCACCCGCTGCTATTGAAAGGATTTGGTGACCCATACAAATACCAAGTATTGGAACTTGCCGCTTCAATATTTTTTGTGTTGAAGCAACTAATTGTTTGTAAACAGCCGGGTTACCCGGTCCATTTGAAATTACCACACCGTCAAAATCTTCACCGCTGAATTCATAATCGTATGGAACTCTTAATACTGTTACGTCTCTTTGCAAAAGATTAGTAAGAATACTTTTTTTACATCCGCAATCGATTAATAATATTCTTGCGCTACCGTTGCCAAACGTTTCTTTATACCTAACTGTTACTTTTGATATAAGGTTTTCAATATCGGGATCGTAGTAATTAATTTTTTCTTCACCAATTACAATTTTGCCTAACATTGTTCCGTGTTCGCGTAATATCTTTGTTATTCTCCGTGTATCAACTCCATATAATCCGGGCACATGATATTTCTTTAGCCAGTTCGATAAACTTTGAAAAGCATTCCAGTGACTGAAATGTTCTGATTGCTCCGAAACGATCAATCCCTGAATTTGTATTTTATTCGATTCAAAATTATTAGGGATGTCATCATCGCTATTAAATTCAGGTATTCCATAATTCCCAATTAATGGATAAGTCATAACAAGAATCTGACCTTTGTAGGAAGGATCTGTTAATGTTTCCGGATAACCGACCATTCCGGTATTGAATACAACCTCACCGGAAGTGGATGATTGATATCCAAAAAGTGTTCCTTCAAAAACACTTCCGTCTTTTAGTTTTAATCTGGCTTTGTTTTTGAGTGCGGTTTTTTTGCTCAATTTAAAATCCTAATAGTAATTAAGAATTGGTCTGGGCAGGGGAGTGATTCCAGATAAAGAAAATTTTGAAAATTGCCCGCAAAAGGTAACAAAATTTTTCCATTGGAAAAAGTATAATGATTACAGATTTTGCAAATAAATTTTTAATGTTAATTAATAGGTGTTTCATTCCAATTAATACTTGTTTAATTTTGAATTGTAACAAAAAGAAAAAAACATGAAAAAATTTACCATCCTTCTTTTCTTTATTGCTTCAACAATTATACTTGGACAAAACCGCGGCATGTTAAGAGGTTTTGTTGCAGATTCAACCAGCGGCGAAGCATTACCTTATGCAAATATTTATATACCTGAAATTAAAAGAGGCGCCTCTACTGATCACAGGGGATTCTTTTTAATGGCTTCGCTTCCCCACGATAAACCTCTTACAGTTAGGGTTTCTTATATAGGGTATGAGACAAAAGAATATTTTATGTATATAGAACCTTATATCGTTACAGATATCAAAGTACTCTTAAAATCTACCGGTGTTCAGCTACAAACAATTGAAAAGATCGGCGAGAAAGTTGCAAAGGAAAATGCTACAGATCTCAGCTTGCAGAAATTGGCAATTAGAGATATAGAAAATCTTCCCAAAGGTGTAGAGCTGGATATCTTCAGAGCGCTTCAAAAATTACCCGGTGTTCAAACTGCCGGAGATGTGTCGGCAAGATTTTATGTACGCGGCAGTGCAAGTAATCAAAATCTGGTTTTGTTAGATAACATTCCAATTTATAATCCATTCCATGCACTTGGTATATTCAGTGCAATCGATCCAGATATGGTTAGTTCTGTAGAATTTTATAAGGGAGGTTTTCCGGCTGAATATAGTGGCAGACTTTCATCCGTTCTTAAAGTTGTTACAAGGGATGGAAATAGAAATAATATTAGCGGAAAAGGAAGTCTTAGTTTTCTAACCGCAAAAGGATTGGTAGAAGGACCAATTCCCGGCGGATCTTTTATTGCAAGTTTCCGCAAGAATTATTCCGACAAGATTCTTAAAAAATTCAGAAACAACAATTCAATTCCAGCCGATTTTTACGATTTATTTGCCAAGGTAAATTATCAGGATGATGAATTTATGCAAGATGCAAAATTTACTGCGAGCGTATTCCACAGCAGCGATAAGGTTTTTAACAATAATATTAAAAGAGAGGATTTTAAGTGGACTAATACAACTCTCAACCTAAACTATTTCCAGATTTCCGATTCACCTTTATTCTATCAGGTGGAAGTTGGCTACAGTAATTTTGGAGGTGAAAGAATTCCAAATGAAAGTGGTGCAAAGGGTGTGTTGAATGAGGTTAATGATGTTGTAATGAGGATGGATTTCAGTTATGTGTATGATAGTAAAGACGAGCTGAGCGGCGGATTTAAAATTTCTGAAGTTCACAACAAACTTATATTAGAAAATTTCAGGGGTCAGCAAAAAGATATTGGTTCAAGGGGAACCAACATAAGCGCTTATCTCCGTTACAAGCTGCTTAGATGGTCCTTTCTCGGTGTTGATTTTGGTAATAGAGTAAACCTTACACGTTTAGCTGGTGGTGGATCTTCTTACTTTTTTGAACCACGCCTTGGAATTACGATTAGATTTATTCCTGAACTTGCATTCAAATCCTCCTGGGGAATATTTATGCAGGATCTTTCGACTATTTCGGATGAAAATGAAGTCGTTACAATATTTGAACCATGGTTAATTACACCGTTATATCTTCAACCGTCCAGTTCAATTCACTACATCAGCGGATTTGAATTTACACCCACACCAGAACTCTCATTTAACGTAGAGGGTTATTATAAATTACTGCATAATATTTCTGTTCTTAACGAAAGGAAATTCTTTCCATACGATAATGATTTGATCTCGGGTAAAGGCGAAGCTTATGGGTTGGAATTTTTATCACGATATATGAATTGGCCGATCAACTTATCTGCTTCTTATTCTTTAGCATATACATTTAAGGATGTTGATGGAGTGCGTTATGCTCCCCGATACGATGCAAGACATACGGTAAATTTATCGCTTGAATATGATTTCGGTTACGGATGGTCTGCCAGTGCAGCGTGGACTTATACAAGCGGTATGCCGTTCACTCAAATGGCGGGATATTATGAGCGTCTTACAATTGACGAACTCGATCCAGGCCAGTCGTATCTTAATTCATATAACCCGTTCATTTTATTAGCCGAAAGAAATCTTGGTAGATTGCCGGATTATCATCGATTGGATCTTAGTCTATCTAAAAAAATTCAAATCAATAATCTAAAGCTCTATTTTGACTTAAGCGCACTGAATGTATATAATAGAAAAAATCTATTTTATTTTAGAAGAGATACAGGTGAGCGCGTAGATATGCTTCCGTTTTTTCCCACAGCAACCGTAAAGGTGGAATTATGAAAAAAACTTTCCTGGCATTTGTTTGGGCTTTATCTGCAATAGCATTTTTATCTTGCGAAGATCAGGTAAACCCTAAAACCGACTTTGAAGAAGTTTATGTGCTTAGCTGTATAATCAGAACAGATACAACATATCAAATCGCAACTGTATCGCGTTCTTATGATGTAAATGGTTTCGATCCAACAACAAATTCAGTAGATCCTTTTATAAAGGGGGCTAAAATAAAATTATTTTACGATAATAAAGTTCTAGAGTTTAAAGATACTGCAATTGCACGCGAAGCAGATTCCAGATATAAAACACCCATGAATATTTACTACACGAATAAATTTATATCAACAAGTTTACCTGTTGCTCTTAGAATTGAAGCAACCCTTCCAAATGGAAAAGTCCTTAGTGCATCAAGCGAACTTATTTCAATCTACTCAGTATATATAAATTCTCTCAGTGTTCCAATTTCTTCTAACCCGCTTTCCAGCAAATTAAACTTTACATGGGGTGAATGGTTGTTGACGCCGAATTCAAAAGGTGTTTATTATGCCCCGGAACTTGTTATATTCTATACTCAGGATAAGGGGGGCGTTAAAATAAAGAAACAGAAAAAAGTACCCGTTTTTTATGCTAATACATTAAGTGGATTACTACCAGTCTATCCACAAATCCAATCCGGAATTAAAAGTGCCTCATTCGAAATGGATGCAATTAACCGGGCAATGGCAGAAATCTCCGAGGGTGATTCTCAAAAAAGTAATTATAAAATTGATAGCGTGGTATTCCGTTTACTTTTAATGGATGCCGGTCTGGCTTCTTATTATTCGCTTCAAAAAACCTTTTTAGATGAATTCTCTGTTCGGGTCAACCAACCTGATGTTACTAATATTAAAGGGGGATTGGGTGTTTTTGGCAACTATACTATTAAACAGATTAATGTAGAAATTGCTCGGGAATATATCAGTTCGTTTGGCTATAATTGAACCCGTTTATTTATTTTATATTACGTGATGAATATCATTTCAAAGGGTGTTAAAATAAAATATATTCATTTGGCGGTAATTGCTAGCTTGTTCAGTAAGTCGGCTGGTACTTAACTGTTCAAGTTATTACAGAAGAGGGAACAATAATTGTTCCCTCTGCCGTTTTATAGAGGAGTGAGAATAATTTTAGTGAATCAAATATTAAAAAAAGTTTTTTTGATACTATTACCACTAATTTCTTTTGCATGTTCATCTGCCCCGCGGTTTTCTTCTGACAAAGAAAAACTTTATGAGAGAAGTTATACGGATAATGAGGATTTAAGTCGATATGAAAAATTTCCGGTGCTTGAATCGGTTGAAGGAATTGCCTCTTACTATGCGGATAAATATCACGGTAAGATTACTTACAACGGCGAAGTATATGATATGAATGGAATTTCCGCGGCACATCAAACATATCCAATGGAAACAATTATCAGAGTTACAAATTTATCCAACAATAAAAATGTAATACTTCGTATAAACGATAGAATGCCTTACTGGAAAGATCGGATTATCGATTTATCTCTTGGAACAGCGAAGGCACTCGATTTTATTGAAAAGGGATTAACAAAAGTTAGAATTGATGTATTGAAATGGGGTGAAGGTAAGAAATAACTTCACCCCGTTAATATTACCTTACAAATTTCCACCAGTAGAAATAATTATTCTCTAATTCTTCAACCGACGGCATTGGGAAAAACTTTATTTCATCGCAGCATGCAAACCAGAATCCATGCTTTAAGAATTTATAAGATATGTCACGAAGAATTCCTCCAAGACTGATGGTCTTTGTAACCTTTTCCGGATGATCTCTCAATTCTGAAATACACTCAAAAAATCTTGACGGGTTTACAGCCGGCAGATCGATATACGGGATTGCGTTATTCTTATTACTTTCCAGAAAATGATCAACATCAAAATCAATTTGAGTAAATAATATCTTGGGTGCACCTTTAGCTTTCTGCGTTGTAATTAATTTACCGAATTCTTTGTGATCGATATTGGAAACAACAAGTGTATCTAACGGACAAATTTCCTGGTAGATTCTAATTTTTCTTGGATCGTGATGGTGAGTATCGGGCGAAGGATCCAGTGGTAGCACCTTACCATTTGTGGTAACAAGATACAATTTTTGAATTGCTGACAACGGAATATGTTCCAGTACATTGTAGGAACTTATGAATTTTGTTTTCTTTGGTTGTCCATCCGGATGTTCAACCGTTTCAGCAAGATATTTATCAATCTCGAAATAAGGATTTCTAAAATTGACATCTATCTCAGCAAAAATTACTTTTTGGCTAAAATGTTTTGCACTTCCTGTTGTATAGTGTTCACCAAACTGTTCCGGTTCTAATTGAGAAGCAATTAATGCATTGTTTGGAAAAACGGTCATATATAAGTGTTTTTTATGTTCGGCCATAATCATCTCCAGTAATTTCTTAACTCAGTTTCAAAACTATCAAAAGGTCGTTTTAAGAGCAAGCAAATCCGCTTGAATCCTTTATTATGTTTTAACATCATATTCTTCAAAAAATGGAGTAAAAATGTATCTTGATGATAATATAAAAACTGAATTGAAAAAACAGTTTGAAATACTTACTAAAAATGTAAAGATTATTTTCTTTACACAGGAATTAGAATGCCAGTTTTGCAAGGAAACAAGGGCAATACTTTCGGAACTTGTTGAAGTTTCTGATAAACTTACTCTGGAAGTTAAAAATTTTATTGTTGATAAAGCCGATGCCGAAAAGTATGGTGTAGATAAAATTCCAGCGACAGTTATTCTTGATGAAAACGGAAAAGATTACGGAATAAAATTTTATGGAATTCCCAGCGGGTATGAATTTGCTTCATTATTAGAAGATATTAAAATGCTTGGTACAGGGAGTACTGGACTTCCACAGGAAATTGAAAACGAAATCAAAAAAATTGACAGCGATATCCATATGCAGGTTTTTGTAACACCAACATGTCCTTACTGTCCCCAGGCAGTTGTAACCGCACACAAATTTTCTTATTTGAATGATAAGATTAAAGGGGATATGGTTGAAGCAACCGAGTTTCCGCATCTCTCTAATAAATATAATGTACGTGGAGTACCCAGAACAGTAATAAACGAATCGACATTTATTGAAGGTGCTGCGCCGGAACAAATGGTTCTGGATAAAGTAAAAGAAGCATTAAAAAGTATTTCTGTATGAAAATCGATAAAAAATTTATAATTAAGAAAGCTCTACCTGTTTTGGGTGGAGCTCTATTAGGATATGCCTATTATTATTTTATTGGTTGCTACAGTGGAACATGTCCTATAACCAGTAACCCTTACATATCAACATTTTATGGAGCGTTAATAGCTTTTATTCTAGTTCTGCCATCAAAAAAGAAGAGTGAGCAGCTTGAAGAAAATAAATAGAGATATTGAAATTGAAGAACTTGTTAAGATAATTCCTGAATCAGTAACTTACCTAATGGAAAAGGGGATCCGGTGTTTAAGATGCGGAGAGCCGATTTGGGGAACGCTTGAAAATGCTGCAAAAGAAAAAGGATTTAACGAGGCAGAAATTGAGAACTTTACAAATGAATTGAACCTGCTGTTAAATAATAAGGTTAATAACTTTTGAGAGTCTTTAAGAATTATTATTTTTCAACCCACTAATCTCAGAGGAAATAATGAAAAATCAGAAAATAAATGAAAAAAAGAGCGGACTAACTAAAAAACAGAGAAGCTGGATCTATACTGGTTTTTTTGTAGGAGTAATTTTATTGTTATTTGTAGTTAATAATACCGGTAGCGAACCGGAACAGGGTCCGTATCCACCTAATTATGTTCCTGCTAATCAAACTAAATCTGTTATGGCTTATAACTTTACTTTGCCTACATCCGATGGCAAGCAATTAAAGTTATCCGACTATAAAGGAAAAGTTGTAATATTGGATTTCTGGGCAACATGGTGTCCGCCTTGTAGAAAAGGAATTCCGGATTTAGTTGAATTAAAAAAGAAGTACGGTTCTAAAGGTGTTGAAATTATAGGTGTTTCAGTTGATCAGGAAACCAAACCGGATGTAGTTCCTTTCATTAAAGATTACGGAATTAACTACCCGATAGTTTACGGAAATACAAGTGTTTATCAGCAGTATGGCGGAATAAGAGCAATACCAACTTCATTTATAATTGATAAGGAAGGAAAGATTGTTGCCAGCTACGAAGGTTTAATTTCTAAAGCTGCTTACGAAGATCATATTAAAAAATTATTGTAATAGTTCTATAAAGTTTGAGAAAGAGGTTGATACGAAGTATCGCTCTTTCTCTTTCTTATTTAATGATGATGATCAAAATCCTGATGTAAATTTTCTCTAACACTTAAATACTCGCCAAATCTTTCAAGTAAATCCCATGAGTAAATTCCATAGTTATAACCGTCTTTCCATGTAATCTGGACAGCATAATTCCCAACCAGATCAATTTTTTCAATTTCGTATCCTTCCGGTTTTACTTTTTCTTTTGGTGGCGGGTCATAATGTTTCCATAAAATAGTTTCTCCCTTATTGCCTGCATCGGGTGATTCATCTCTTAGAAACTTGAGAGGATACTTATGAGTCTTACCGTTATCCCAG
>CAZEBL010000058.1:0-8690 GCA_964510325.1 uncultured Melioribacter sp.
TATTGCATTATGGTCAATCAATATTTGAAGGTCTTAAAGCATATAAACAGGTTGATGGAAGAATTGCATTATTCCGCCCGGAAAAAAACATAGAAAGATTAAACCGTTCAGCAAGGAGAATGTGCATTCCGGAAGTTGATCCGCAATTTGTATTAAACTCATTACTCGAGCTGATTAGACTTGAAAAAGATTGGATACCTACAAAACCGGGACATTCACTTTACATTCGTCCAATTATGTTTGCAACCGAACCTCTACTGGGAGTGCGTGCTTCAGAAACTTACAAACTAATTATAATGCTAAGTCCAGTTGGACCATATTATCCGGAAGGCTTTAAACCAGTTCCAATTTTAGTTACAAATAAATATGTGCGTGCCGTTAGAAAAGGAATGGGCGAAGCTAAAACTGCAGGTAATTATGCCGCCGGTATGTTGGCTCAGAAAGAAGCAAAAAAAGAGGGTTACTCACAAGTACTCTGGCTCGATGGAATTGAACAAAAATATATTGAAGAAGTTGGCGCTATGAATATCTTTATTCAATTTAAAGATGAAGTTGCAACACCATCTTTAAATGGTACTATTCTTCCAGGTATTACAAGAATGTCAGTCATTCAATTACTTAAAGATTGGAATTATAATATCAATGAACGGTTAGTATCTATTGATGAAGTAATTGAAGCGTACGATAATAAAAAACTTGTTGAACTATTCGGTACAGGAACTGCTGCAGTTATTTCTTCAGTTAGCAAACTTAAATTCAACGACAAGCTACTTATGTTTGATGAAAATAAACCCGGTGATCTCGGAACAAAACTATATGAAGAGTTAACAGGTATTCAGTACGGTAAAAAAGAAGATAGACACGGCTGGATGACTTACATAGATTAAAAATCCCCAAATTTATTTGAAAAGGGCTGCTTTTTGCAGCCTTTTTTATTTCTAAAATTTCCACTTGACATAGTGTTATTCTGTTCACTATATTAGCAGTGAACAAAAGGACACTAACGTGAAAACTGATTTAACAGATCGCCAAAAAGATATTCTTGGTTTCATCCAGGAATATGTTGAACTAAACAACTTCCCTCCTACCTACAGAGAGATTGGACAGAAATTCAAGATTGTTAGCACCTTTGGAGTAAAAAGACATATCGATGCACTTGTTAAGAAAGGTTACCTGAATAGCGGAAATAATTTAAGCCGAACTTTAACACTTGTAGTAAATAATAATCCTATTAAGAAAGTACAAACAACCATTTTAGAAATACCCGTTGTTGGTCGTGTCGCAGCCGGTCAACCTATTTTAGCAGAAGAAAATATTGAGGGAAATTTTGTTATTGATAAAAATTTCCTGGGAAGCAGAACAGAATGTTTTGGATTAAAGGTTCGAGGTGATAGTATGATAAATGCCGGAATTATGGAAGGTGATCTTGTAATCATCCAGCCGCAAAAAGAAGCCGTCAACGGTGATATTGTTGTTGCATTAATTAAAGATGAGGCGACAATGAAAAGGTTCTCTTTGATTGACGGTAAAATTTGTCTGATACCGGAAAATGATAATTATGAACCGATTATTATTGATAACCAGGAAGAATTTTCTATAGTTGGAAAAGTAATCGGTGTATTCCGGAGTTACAATTAAAAGAGGGAAAATTTATGAAAACCATATATTTCACAACTGCTATATTCAATAGAAATAGAGTAAAATTTTTATACGGGTTAAACGAAGTTTTATTGGAACCCTATTATATCGGAAAGAATAAAAATGGTAAAAAAACTCTGTATGGAAGAGTAAATGGTATAAATGAAATCCGTGGATTCGATTATGATAAAATATCTAACATCAAAATACTTGGATATGAAAAATTTTCACCAATTATTCCGATAATGTTAATTTACAGATAATTGAAAATGTTAAGCACAAAAGAAAAAAGAGAAAAAGTAGATTCCCTTATTGAACAATTGTGGAAGCACGGGTATCTCACATTAAGTAGAAAGTATGGAAAGTACCTTCCCGCTCCTACGCCAGTTGGTAATTATGATGTTGATGCAATTGCAAAGTATAAAAAGAAACTTGCAATAGGAATTACTTTAACCGATGAGGAACTTAACGACCCTAATTTAATTACAAAGCTTATCATTCTAACCAAATCGAGACCTAAACAATCCGGCAGCAAGGTTACTCTATTTGTTGGTGTCCCATATAATTCTATTATAAAAGCAAATTTGCTTTTAGCTTCGCTCGATGACGAGACAAGATCTCATATCAAACTTGTTACTTTACAGGATGAAAATGAGAGTCCGGAGTTGGGTGAACTATCCCGCGGATAATATCTAACCTTGACATTTACTCACTATCAGCATATTTTTTCAATCCTAATTTTGAGGTGATACAAGAAAATTGGCAGTTAGATTAACCCAACCCGAAATCAAACTGATTGAAGAAACAAAATCAAAAGGTAATATTCCCAATCATATAGCAATAATTATGGATGGGAATGGAAGGTGGGCTAAAAAACGTAATTTGCCGAGAGTTGCTGGTCACCAAAAAGGTGTTGAATCAGTTCGTTCAGTTGTTGAGACATGTGTTGGTTTAGGTGTTAAGTATCTTACATTATATACTTTCTCAACAGAAAACTGGAAACGCCCAAAGGATGAAGTATCTACACTGATGCGTTTGATTGTTAAGAGTCTTCAGAATGAAACTGATGAACTAAACTCTAACAATATTAAACTTACTACAATTGGTGATGTTGAATCATTACCCGAAATTGTTCAACACGAATTAAAGCAAGCTGTAACTAAAACATCGGGTAATACTAAACTTACTCTTAATCTTGCTTTAAGCTATAGTGGCAGATGGGAACTTGTAGAAGCAGTTAAGAATATAACTGCACAAGCAACTGCCGGTAACATTAGAAGTGATGAAATAACAGAGGATTTAGTCTCCAGAAATTTAACAACATCCGAGTTACCCGATCCTGATCTCTTGATTAGAAGCGGCGGTGAGTTTAGAATAAGTAATTTTTTATTGTGGCAGATTGCATACGCTGAGATCTTTGTTTCAGAAATTCTCTGGCCTGAATTCAGGTGTAAGCATCTTGTTGAAGCTGTTAAGGATTACCAAAAAAGAGAAAGAAGGTTCGGTTTAGTAAGCGAACAATTATCGGATAAATTGAAAAAAAATATTAAGAATGCAAATACTCACTCAAAGCAGCTGGTCTAAATTTTTTCTGATTGTTTTCTTTTTTATTTCTGCGAACATTTACCCGCAAGTACAAAAAGCTAATTATAAAATTCTTGGGATAAATGTAGTTGGTAATAAAAGTGCGGACGCCTCAACAGTTATTGCTAATTCCGGAATTAAAGTTGGCGACGAAATTGATATCCCGGGGGATCAAACCAACAATGCAATTAAAAGATTGTGGAATCTTGGAATTTTTGAAGATGTGCAGATTATAATCGACAAGAAAATTGATGACGGTGTATTCCTTCAATTTGTAATTAAAGAATATCCAAGATTAGAACAATTTGTTATTCAGGGTAACGATGAATTAAGTCAGAGTGAAATAGACAAAATGATTACGATTGTCCGTGGACAGACTCTTAAACCTCAGGAAGTAAATCGAATCAAAAATAAATTTTTAGATAAATACGAGGATGAAGGTTATCTCAACGCAAAAATTGATATTAATTATTATTCCTTTTTTAGAGCAGATACAACTGATGATGAAATAATTGTTGCATGGCGTAATGACAAGAACCTTAGCCAGGAATACGAAACTACCTACGACCTTAAAAAAGCCACCGCTATTAACTCAATTGAAAGAATTAAAGACAGAACTCTTGTAATGTTTAATGTTACTGAGGGAGACGAAGTTTTAATAAGAAGTATCAAGTTCAATGGAAACACAGCATTTGAAGACGATGACTTAAAAAGTGAGTTTGACAAAACGAAAGAAAAGAGATGGTGGAAATTCTGGTCATTTCCAAATTTTAAACGAGCCGATTTTGAAAAAGACAAAGAACTGCTTACAAAATTTTATCGTAAAAACGGTTATAGAGACTTTGTTGTTTTAAGAGATACTTTTGATCTATCGGATGATAAAAAATATCTGGACCTGGAAATTGACGTTTATGAAGGCGTTCAGTACAAAGTTCGTAATATTATTTGGGAAGGAAATACTGTTTGGGATGACGAAATCCTTACCGAAAGATTAGATTTCAGAAAAGGTGATGTATTCGATTTAGAAAAGTTCAACCTGAATCTTAATTATAACGAAAAACAATCTGATGTTTCTTCTCTTTATCAGGATAATGGATACCTTGGATTTAATCTCGATTCAAAAGAAGTAAAAGTTGGCGCAGATTCACTTGATATCATCATACGTGTAAATGAAAACAATCGATTTAAAATCGGCAAGGTAGATATTGTTGGAAATAACAAAACAAAAGACAAAGTAATAAGACGTGAACTATATACTATCCCGGGTAATTATTTCAGCAGAAGTTTTATTTTAAGAAGCATTCAACAATTAGCAAACCTTCAGTATTTTAATGTAGAGAGCTTATATAAAGGAATTGATTATCGACCAGCTAACGATAGTATTGTCAACTTAACATATAAAGTTGAAGAAAAATCGAGTGATTACTTAAATGCGTCTGTTGGATATAGTGGAGCATTCGGATTCAGCGGTGCAATCGGTTTTACACTTACAAATTTTTCCATTACAGATCCATTCCAGATGGGAGGTGGACAAATTCTCAATTTCAGCTGGCAATTTGGAGTGGGAAATTTCTACAGAACATTTTCGTTAGGTTTTACCGAACCATGGTTTATGGATACTCCAACTTTAGTTGGTTTCGATCTCTTTGATACACGCCAAAGATATTATTACGACTTGCGCCAGTCCGGTATTACATTAAAGGTTGGTAGAAAACTAACATGGCCCGATGACTTTTTCTATATTCAAGGTATTGGTCGTTTTCAGTATAATGACGTTATAGATGGATTAGGATATTATAGGCAAGGTATCACTCGCCAGCTTACAGTTGGAGCAACAATTTCAAGAATGGATATTGATAACCCTATCTTCCCTTCCAGAGGTTCAAAGGTAAGCTTGAGCACAGAATTATCCGGTGGTCCTTTACCCGGTAATGTCGATTACCTGAAGTTCGACTTTAAAAGTGAATGGTATAAACCACTTTTTAATACTAATAGAATTGTACTTTATTCCAGCGTGGATTTAGGTTATATTCACGAGTTGAAAAAAGGAACTCCTATACAGCCCTTTGAATTTTACTACATGGGCGGTAACGGAATGATTATTGCAACCACTCCACTACGTGGTTATGATGATAGAAGCTTAGGCAGACGCGATGCAAGCGGTACTGTTATTGGAAGTAGAATTCAGACGAAATATACATTCGAGTTGCGTGGTGCTTTAGCATTAGAGCCAATACCGATTTATTTATTGGCATTTGCAGAAGCCGGTAACGTATATTTCGACGCAAAACAATTGGACTTTTTTAATCTCAAACGTTCAATCGGTATTGGTGCAAGAATCCTGATCAATCCGATAGGACTGCTGGGTTTTGATTACGGTTATGGATTCGACCGTAAAAGCGTAGACGATAAGGAACCTCAATGGATGTTCCATTTTCAATTTGGCAAAGGATTTTAACATATAACAAAACGAGGTTAAAAGTGAAAAGAAGTATCTTTATTTTACTAATTCTCTCTGCAGTTTCTCTATTTGCTCAAAACCAACAAACATTTTCTTTAAAAGTCGGTTATGTTGATTCAGAAATAATAATGACTCAGTTCTCTGAAGCTATTAAAGCAAAAAGTGATCTTGATGGATTAGTAGCAAAATGGAGAAAAGAAGCTGATAGTATGACTACAGTTCTGCAGACTGCATATAACGACTATCAGAAACAATCATCTACAATGAAACCTGAACAACAGAGAGAAGCACAAATTAAAATTGTTGAGAAAGAACAGGAAATTCAAAAGTATAGAGAACAAAAATTTTCTCAACCAAATGGAGAATATTTTGTGCGCCAGGAACAATTATTAGCTCCTGTAAAACAAAAAGTATTCAAAGCTATTGATGAAATTGCAAAAGAAGAAAATATGCATTATGTTCTGGATAAAGCCGGCGAAGTTGTTGTTCTTTATGCCGATTCTCAGTTCGATATTACATTTAAGGTGCTGGACCGCCTTAAAAGAGGTAAATAAAAAACCGGAATTAAGTTATGAAAAAGATCGGATTATTTTTTTCTGTAATACTTTTATCTCTTTCTGCATCAATTGCTCAACCCAAAATCGGTTATGTGGATAGCGAAACAATAAAGAAACAACTTCCCGAAGCTCAGGATACCCAGAAAAAATTAGATGCTATTATTAAAGAATGGCAGGAAGAACTTTCGCGTATGGAAAGAGACTGGCAAACTAAATACGACGACTATGAAAAAAGAAAATTGATTTTGAGCGAACAAAAAAGAATTGAAATTGAAAAAGAACTTGTTCAGATTGAAGACCAGATTGCAAAATACAGACAGGATAAATTTGGAGTTCGCGGCGAGCTTTTTCAGAAGCAAGAAGAATTAATGAAACCGATCCTTAATCGTATCTTTAATGCTATTTCGGAAATTGCAAAAGAACAGGATTACGATTTTGTATTCGATAGAAGCAGCGATATCATTTTCCTCTATGCTAAAGAAGAATATGATATTACAAAACTGGTTTTAGAAAAACTAAAATGAGTTTATATGAAAATAAAATTGAAAGATGCCGCCGACTTTGTCGGCGGTGTTGTTATTGGTGACCCTAATATTGAGGTTTCCAATATCGCAAAAATTGAAGAAGCTAAAGAAGGCGACATTACTTTTCTTTATCTTAAAGCATACGAGAAATATCTAAGCACAACTAAAGCTTCTGCGGTTTTAATCTCTCCCGAATTCAAAAAGACCCGAAATGACATCAGCTATATTGAAGTTAAAAACCCAAATGTTGCACTTCATAAATTTGTAATCACTTTCTTAAAACCCAAATTTATAATCGAGGGAATCGATCCTTCAGCTTCCATTGATCCATCGGTAAAGATTGGTAATAACGTTGGAATCGGTAAAAATGTTGTTGTCTCTGCCGGCTGCACGATAGGTGATAATTCTATGATTTACCACAATACTGTTTTAATGGAAAAGGTTATGGTAGGAGAGAATTGTTTGATATATCCGAATGTTACTATCAGAGAAAATTGCATACTCGGGAATAATGTAATCATTCATTCAAATACAGTTGTTGGATCAGACGGATTCGGATACATTCCCAATGCAAAAGGTGAATATGAAAAAGTACCTCAGATTGGAAATGTGATTCTTGAAGATGATGTCGAACTCGGATCAAATGTATCAATCGATCGCGCTGCCTTTGGATCTACTCTAATTAAGAAAGGTGTGAAAATTGATAACCTTGTTCAGATAGCTCATAATGTGGTTATAGGTGATCATACAGCAATAGCGGCACAAGCCGGTATATCAGGCAGTACTAAAATTGGTAAACATTGTATGATAGCCGGTCAAGCCGGATTTGTTGGTCATATTGAAATTGCTGATCAGGTCATAATTGGTGCACAGTCCGGTGTTTCTAAATCAATTGAAAAAGCCGGTAAATACCGTGGCTCACCAGCACAGGATATGGCTCAACAACTACGTTTGGAAGCTCATATTAGGAACATCCCATCTCTTACAGAAAAAATTAAGAAATTAGAAGAAAAAATTGCATCTTTGGAACAGAAAATTTCTGATTTAACCGAATTGAAAGGAGAATAATGTTAGAACTCCAAAGAACTATTGCAAAAGCCGTTTCACTTTCCGGAACAGGACTTCACACCGGTACATCATGTACAATGACATTTAAACCAGCACCAGAGAATCACGGAGTTAAATTTGTCCGTGTAGATCTTGGCGGAAGACCGGAAATTCCGGCTAATGCAGATTATGTTGTAGATACATCCCGCGGCACAACACTGGCATTAGGAGAGGCAAAAGTTCATACAATAGAACATGTTCTTGCAGCTGTTGTCGGGTTACAAATTGATAATATCATTATTGAACTTGACGGAATTGAACCGCCGATAGGTGATGGAAGTGCGATGCCGTATGTTGAAAAATTATTGGAAGCTGGATTCGTTACACAGGATGCACCGAAAGATTATTTGGTTATCGATGAAACTGTAATGTACAGCGATGAAGCACGCCAGGTTGATATTGTTGCACTACCTATGAACAGTTACCGTATTACAATTATGGTTGATTATCAAAATCCGGCATTAGGAAGTCAACACTCCGGTTTGTTCGATCTCGAAAAAGAATTTGTAACTGAATTTGCACCGGCAAGAACATTCTGCTTTCTTAGCGAAGTTGAAATGCTTGCAGATCAAGGATTGATAAAAGGCGGAAACTTTGATAACGCTGTTGTTATTGTTGATCATGAAATTGACGAAGCCGGATTGAAACGGTTAAAAGATAAATTAAATCTGGATGAAGACCTTTCTGTAACTCATGAGGGATTTTTAAGCAACAATAAACTAAGATACCGTAATGAACCTGTCCGGCACAAATTACTTGATATGATTGGCGATCTTGCACTTATTGGTGTACCTATTAAAGCCCAGATTCTTGCTGCAC
>CAZEBL010000058.1:8700-13408 GCA_964510325.1 uncultured Melioribacter sp.
CTGCACGCCCCGGGCATAAAGCCAATGTAGAGTTCGCAAAAAAAATAAGAAGTTTATATCAACAGAAAAAACTTGTTAAGAAATATCAGTTCGTTAAGAAGGAAGGTGTTGTATTCGATGCTAACGCAATTCAGAGAATACTTCCGCACCGTTATCCTTTCCTACTTGTTGATAAGATTATTGACCTTGAATTAGACAAACGTGTTGTTGGTGTTAAATCGGTAACAATTAATGAACCATTCTTTCCCGGTCATTTCCCCGGTCAACCGATTATGCCCGGTGTTTTAATTATTGAAGCAATGGCACAGGTTAGCGGAATTCTGGTTCTAAATTCTTTCATCGATCCTGCTAATCATCTTGTTTATTTCATGAGCATTAATAATGCAAAATTCAGAAAACCGGTTGTTCCGGGAGATCAGTTAATGCTTGAAGCAGAAGTTATTAGTAAAAAGAGTAAATACTTTTCCATTAAAGGCGCTGCTTATGTTGATAACAACCTTGTTGCCGAAGCAGAGTTTATGGGAGCTATAATCAATAAAGAAAATAAACCCGAAAACCTGAACTAATTTTTATGCCGAATATTCATCCAACTGCTATTGTAAGTCCTAATGCTAAATTAGGAGATAATATTGAAGTAGGACCTTATGCAATAATTTATGATGATGTTGAGATTGGAAATGATTGTAAAATTGGACCTCATGCTGTAATCTATGATGGTGCAAGAATTGGAAACAGAGTAAAAATCTTTCAAAGTGCTTCTGTTGCTAACTTACCACAGGATTTAAAATTCGGTAACGAGCAGACCTTCCTTTACATTGGTGATGATACTGTTATAAGAGAATTTGCAGCCTTACATAAAGGAACTACTGCAACCGGAAAGACCACAATAGGTAGCAAGTGCCTTCTTATGGCTTATACACATGTTGCACACGATTGTACGGTTGGCGATCAGGTTATTATTGCTAACGCTGTTCAAATTGCCGGACATGTGGAAATAGAAAACACTGTAATAATCGGTGGGTTATCAGCAGTTCATCAATTTGGAAAGATTGGACAGCATTCAATGGTTGGCGGCGGTTCAATGGCTAACTCCGATGTTCCTCCCTATTGTATGACAAGCGGTTACCCGGCTCGATTTATGGGATTAAATATAGTTGGACTAAAAAGAAGAAATTTTTCTGAAGAAGATATTAATGCTATTAAAGATGCTTATAGAATTTTTTATCAATCAGGACTTATCTTTACCAAAGCACTTGATGAAGTAAAAGAAAAATATTCCAATCACCCACTTGTAAATAATATTATTCGTTTCGTTGAAAAATCCGACCGCGGCGTTATTAGAAGATGAACTGGCAGTTGATTAAGACCGGTAGTAGTTCCGGTCATTTTAATATGGATTTCGATCTTAATCTTGCCTATACATGTAAACCAAACGAAGCATTTTTCAGATTATATCAATGGCAGCCGTATTGCATTTCCCTAGGTGCTAATCAAAACTATGATGATATTAATATTGGTAAAGCTAACCGGGATAATATCGAAGTTGTAAAACGTCCAACTGGCGGACGTGCTATCCTTCATGCAGAGGAAATAACTTATTCTGTTGTTATGCCCATTAACCAGTTTACTCCAAAAGAAATCTATGAAAAAATTTCTTCGGCACTAATTAAAGGATTGGAATTGTATAATCCATTGCTCGCAGATTCCGAATTGGAAAAGCTACAGCCAAACTTTCCTCAAATCTTGAAACAACCTTCCGGGGTTCTATGCTTTGGAAGTACAGCTAAAAACGAAGTTAAATTTGCCGGTAAAAAAATAATTGGCAGTGCTCAACGGAAACTAAATAATGTTATTCTACAACACGGTTCAATCCTTTGCGGTAAATTCCACAGAAATCTTGTTAATTACATCAATTCCGATGAAGAAACAAAAAAAACACTTGAACTGGAAATAACTCAAAAGACTATTGAGATTGAAACAATTTTGAATGCGTGTGTTGACTATGAAAAACTTGAAGAGAGTATTGTAAGAGGATTTGAAGATCAATGGAAGATCAGATTCGCTTGATTATCGGTAAGTAATAATTATTCACTTCATTAACATTTATCTTAGTATTAAATTTCCAATCATAATTTTCATAATGTGGAGTATATGAAAAAATTCCTGGTCTTTTTCGCCATAATAAATATTACCTGTTTTGCACAGGATGAATTCGAAATAGAATATTTTTTACGCGGATCTGAAGTAACTGATATCTCAGCTTTTGGAGACGAAATCTGGTTTGCTACTAACGGAAATGGACTTTTTAAGTACTTAAAAAAAAGTAATAAGTGGGAACAGTATTCTACATCAAAAGGAAATTTGCAGCACGACTTTTTTTACTGTGTCGCTGTAAATCAAGAATTTATATGGGCCGGTTCTATAGATGGTCTTTTTATTTACGATAAGAAAAGGAACAATTGGACAAAAAGAAAATTTGGTTTAGGTGGTCAGCTTAGTAATTGGATAAGATCAATTGCCTATGACGATTTTGAAAAAGTTGTTTGGATAGGAAGATTTCAATACTTGACAAAGTATGATGAAAAAACAAAACGATTTACTGATTACGACCTGACAGTTAGAGGAAATCCAAAATCCAATACTATAAAATCGATTAAGGTTGATGGTGATAGTCTTGTTTGGTTCGGAACCGAAGCCGGGCTGCATAAATACAATAAGTCAAAAGAACTTAGCGACCCTAAAGCAATCACTTTTTTTGATAATAGATTTAACTATTTTAATGGCGAAGGTGAACAAATTTCTGTTTCTGCATTATTAGCCGAAAGAAATAATTTATGGATCGGGTTGGATGAATTTATTACAGCTGAGAGACCTGAATTTAATATTGGTGGTCTATACAGGTATAACAGAAAAAATGATTGGTTAAGATTTGATGACTCGAAAGGATTAACCGGTAATGGAATAAATGATTTAGAGCTTACGGGAAATTTTATTTGGGCTTCAATCTATCAGTTTGGAAAAGCAGCTAAAGAAATTTATGGCAGAGGTCTTGTGCTCATTAATAGAATTAATAACCAGGTAATTCCTATTAGAGATGACCGAATTCCCCAGCTAATAAATAAAATTTTCTTTGACGGCACTTATCTATGGATGGGTACCAATCAGAGCTTAATTAGAATTAATTTTTTCAATCAACTTGCTCAATGGGATAAAGGAGAAAAATGATGATTAATACTTCTCTTAAAAAGTTGAAGAAGATTCAAAAAAATTTTAATAACAAACGTATTGCTGTTATTGGGGATATGATGCTCGATTGTTATTTCTGGGGAAATGTAGCACGAATTTCTCCGGAAGCTCCGGTTCCAGTTGTAGAAGTTGAAAAAGAGTTTTACCGTTTCGGCGGTGCAATGAACGTTGCTTTCAATATATTAAAACTCGGTGGAACTCCGGTACCGCTTGGCGTTATTGGTAAAGATAACGACGGTAATATTCTTATCGATCTGATTAAAAAAAATAAAATAAATAGCCGGGGAATTATTAGAGATAGCCAGAGACCAACGACTGCTAAGACAAGAGTTATTGCAGACAACCAGCATGTTGTTAGAATTGATATAGAGAAAACATTTCCGATTAGTTCTTTAGTAGAAAAGAAAATCTTAGATTTTCTTAAGAAGGAAATAAAAATTCTTGATGCAATAATTTTACAGGATTATAATAAAGGAGTGCTTACCAAAAATCTTATTCGGCAAGTAATTGCTCTTGCTAATGAGAATAATAAAGTGATTACTGTAGATCCCAAATTCAACAATTTCTTTGAGTATAAAAACGTTACTGTATTTAAGCCCAACCGTAAAGAAACCGAAGACGCGCTGGGAATAAGAATAAAAAGTGCAAAAGATATATCTGGTGCCGGTTACAGTCTGATTGATAAAATCGATTCAAAATATGTTTTATTAACACTGGGTGCAGAAGGAATAGCATTATTCGAAAAAGGAAAACCCGAAAGAAGAATTCCAACTAAAGCCAGGAAAGTTGCCGATGTTTCAGGAGCCGGTGATACAGTTATTTCTACACTAACTATGGCAATTACAGCCTGTGCAGATATTTTTGACGCTGCATACCTTGCTAATTATGCCGGCGGTCTTGTATGCGAAGAAGTTGGTATTGTTCCAATTGAACAGAAAACTCTATTCGATGCAGTAATTGAGGAATTAAAATGAATAATTTTATGACCGTTGATGAATTGGTCTCTATTAGAGAAGAGCTTAGAAAACAAAATAAGAAAGTTGTTTTTACTAATGGTTGTTTCGATATTCTGCATGCCGGTCATGTCGATTACATTACAAAAGCAAAATCATTTGGAGATATATTAATTGTTGCTTTAAATTCGGATTCATCAGTTACTAAGATCAAAGGTAAAAATCGTCCGATTGTTCCTCTTCAAGAACGTGCATTCATTATTTCGAATCTTAAAGCTGTGGATTATGTAGTTAGCTTTGAAGAGGAAACTCCTCTTGAGACAATTAAAAAAATAATTCCAGATATATTAGTAAAGGGAGCTGATTGGAAAATTGAGAATATTGTTGGTAAAGATATTGTTGAAGCTGCCGGAGGAAAAGTTGAAACTATCGAGTTTGTAAATTTCCAGTCAACCACAAATATCATTAAAACGATTCTCGAAAGATTCACAGATTAATGGAAGAGACAT
>CAZEBL010000059.1:0-13310 GCA_964510325.1 uncultured Melioribacter sp.
GATGGCGGAGAAACCTGGCATAAAAGAAGTGATAAGGATGGTTTGCCAAAAGGGGAACTGGGAAGAATCGGTTTGGCAATTGCGCGTAATAACTCCAAAGTTGTTTATGCACTAATTGAATCCAGTAAGAATGCACTTTACAGATCCGATGACGGTGGATTTACATGGAGAATGACGACAGATGAAAATGTGAGCAATAGACCTTTCTATTATCATGAAATTTATGTTGACCCGGAAAATGAAAATAGAATTTATAATTTATTTACTGTAGTCTCTATGAGCGAAGATGGAGGCAGAACCTTTAACACATTAATCCCAAGTAACGAAGTTCATCCAGATCATCATGCATGGTGGATAAACCCTAATAACGGAAATCATATAATTGATGGTAACGATGGAGGTATGGCTATATCTTATGATAGAGGTAAGACGTGGAGATTTGTAGGTAATTTACCTCTCGGTCAATTTTATCATATAAATTTCGATATGGAAACACCTTATAATGTTTATGGAGGATTACAGGATAATGGTTCATGGAAAGGTCCAAGCAGAGTTAATGCAGCCGGTGGTATTCGTAACTCGTATTGGGAAGAAGTGGGTTTTGGAGATGGGTTTGATGTAGCCGCTGATCTTGCTGATTCAAGGTATGTTTATTATATGTCCCAGGGAGGTAATCTTGGTAGATATGATCACATAACAGGTGATAGGAAATTAATTCGTCCCGTTCATCCTGATGGAGAAAAATTAAGATTTAACTGGAACGCCGGTTTTGCTCAGGATCCTTTTAATAAAACTACTATCTACTACGGTTCTCAGTATTTACATAAAAGTACGGATAGGGGGAACAACTGGTCAATTATTTCTCCCGATCTTACAACAAATGATACGACAAAACAGAAGCAATTGAACAGCGGCGGACTTACATACGATGTAACAAATGCAGAAAACTTTACAACCATTATTTCAATTGCCCCAAGCCCACTTAAAGAGGGTGTTATATGGGTAGGAACTGATGATGGAAATCTTCAGCTTACTAAAGATGGTGGTAAAACATGGGAGAATGTAATTAAGAATATTAAAGGTGTCCCGGAGGGTTCATGGATCCCACAGATAAGAGCATCATCATATAATCATGAAGAGGCATTTGTGGTGATAAATAATTATCGTCGAGATGATTGGAAACCATATGTTTATCACACTAACGATTATGGTAAAAGCTGGAAACCGATTTTAAAAGAAAATGATGTTGAAGGTTATGCTTTGTCGTTCATTCAGGACCCAGTTGAAAAAAATCTATACTTCGTTGGTACTGAATTTGGATTATATGTTAGTATTGATGCCGGTAGAACATGGACTAAGTGGACGAAAGGTTACCCGACTGTATCAACATACGATTTAGCAATTCATCCTCGTGAACATGATCTTGTTGTTGGAACATTTGGCCGCTCTGTTTATATTTTTGATGATATACGTCCACTAAGAAGAATTGCTAAGGAGGGGATTAAATTATTAGAGAGAAATGTTGTCGTATTCGAAATACCAGATGTTTATCGTTATACTCAAAAGCAAGCACCGGGATTAAGATTTGCAGCCGCAGCCGAATTTAAAGGTGATAATCTTCAGCAAGGTGCAATGATTACTTACTATCTCTCGAATGATACTGCGAAAACATCCGAAAAAGTAAGAATTCAGATTTATGATGAATCAGGCAATTTGATTCGTACTATTACTAATAAGTATGAAAAAGGAATTAATAGAATATTCTGGGGATTTGAAAGAAAAGGAGTTAGATTCCCAGGTTCACCTAAGATGCAAGAAGATTCTGAACCTTCTGGTCAACCTGTAATGCCCGGTAACTACAAGGTTAAGATTACATATAAAAATATTTCAGATTCTTCTAACGTTAACGTTAAATATGATCCGCGTCTTGACATAAAAATTGCTGATCTAAAAGAGAGAGAATCTTTACTAACACAATTTAATTCTAAAATTGAAGTTGTTACCGGTGCATCCGACCGAATTGACGATGCAAGTAAAACTATTAATCTGATTGAAGAAAAAATAAAAGGTAAAAATGGAGATGAATTTAAGCAGATTCTTAAGGATTGCAAGAGTCTAAAAGACGAATTAAAAACCCTCAATGAATTAATTAATCAGCCCCGTGTTCAGGGAATTAGAACTGATGAAGATAAACTCTCCTCACGATTAAGGCGCGCATATTCATCAATAACAGGTTATTGGGATAAACCGGGCTTAAGTGAAAAAGTAAGTTTAAAAATGGTTGATGACTCTATAAATGAAGTGTTACCTAAAATAAATCTTTTTTTCGAAAATCAATGGAAGAATTTTAAGAATAAAGTTCAGAATTTAGATATCAATCTTTTTGAGGATTATCTGCCATTTAAACTGTAGTCGGTTCAATAATAATTTAAAATAACTGATTTAAGAGGTACTCTTGTACCTCTTCTTATATAAAATTAACACAAATATTAATTTTGTCTTATTGAATCACTATTTACCTCTAATTATATTTCAAATCCAAATTGAGGAATTAATATGAATAACAATTCTCTTACTATTACAAATTTTGAAGGGTTAAAACTCTTTAAAAGAGGGAAAGTGCGCGATGTATATGATCTTGGTGAATATTACCTGATAGTATCAACCGACAGACTTTCTGCATTCGATGTAATAATGAAAGAGGGAATTCCTCTTAAAGGAAAAATATTGAATCGCATCTCTAATTTTTGGTTCAATTTTACCAATGATATTATTGAGAACCATATAATCTCTGTTAATGTTGATGATTATCCGGAAGTATGCAGTCCTTTTAAGGAATTACTTAAAGACCGTTCTATGCTTGTCAAAAAAGCCGAACTGATTCCACTTGAATGTATTGTAAGAGGTTATATAACAGGGTCGGGATGGAGCGATTATAGTAAAACCGGTAATATTTGTGGTATTAAATTACGGGAAGGATTAGTGGAATCTGAAAAGCTCGATGAACCCATCTTTACTCCTTCAACTAAAGCAGAAATTGGTCTTCACGATGAAAATATAACTGAAGAGCAAGCTATTTCAATCATTGGAAACGAAACATATAACTTCCTTAAGCAAGTTACCATTAACATTTATAAGAAAGCGGCGGAATTTGCCCTTACCAAAGGAATTATTATCGCAGATACAAAAATGGAATTTGGCTACTACAATGGTAAAGTAATACTAATTGATGAATTACTTACACCAGATTCGTCACGTTTCTGGCCTCTTAATGAATATGAAAAAGGTAAATCTCAAAATAGTTTTGATAAACAATATGTAAGAGATTATTTACTGTCTGTTAATTTTAACAAGCAACCTCCTCCGCCGGATTTACCTGATGAGGTAATTATCAACACAAGTAAAAAATATCAGGAAGCTCTTTACATGCTTACTGGAGAAGTAATATAATTATGGTTCCCGTTAGCATTAAGGTTATTGATAAAGAATTTCTTGCTATTGAGTGGAACGATGGTTGTAAAAGTAGAATTAAACTATCCAGTTTACGACTTAATTGTCCATGTGCTCTTTGTGCAACAGATAGAGAAAATAGGAGTGAAAAATATTTCCCTATCTTTAGTTCTGATGAATTAACCTTAACAGGAATAAATATGATAGGTAATTACGCAGTAAGTATTTCATGGAAAGATGGACATAATACTGGCATTTATGAATTCGGTTACTTAAAAAAAATATCTATTAGTTAAAGTCGTAAATAATGATACTTCCAAATCAACTTACTGTATTAAGAATTATATTAACACCCATATTTTTTGTTCTATTTTTATCTGATGATCCTCTCCTTGTTCAAATATCGATAGGTGTATTTATAATTGCGGCTATAACCGATTGGTACGACGGATGGCTCGCTCGGAAATTTAATTACATTACAGAGTGGGGAAAATTTCTAGATCCTCTTGCAGATAAAATTCTTACCTCCACTGCTTTTATTGCATTTGTAATATTAAATATTCTTCCTCTATGGATGGTCTCATTAATTATATTGCGGGATATAATTGTTACAGCGCTTAGAATTTTTGCAGATCATAGGAAAATTCCTTTCTCAACCAGCTATTCTGCTAAATGGAAAACTCTTCTACAAATGTTCTTTCTTTATTATTTACTACTCTTTTATACCGCAAATAAAGTAGAATGGATTAATAAATTAAATCCCGATTTATTCAAGACGTTACTCAATACGGACTTAATTTATTTTACTATGTTAACGCTTACGATTTTTACATTAGTTACAGGTATAACATATTTAATGTCAAACAGAGTTCTAATTAAAAAATTATTCCATCTTGAAAATAAGTCTAGTTGAAAGAATAATCGGATCTGGTTTTTTTACCGGCTATATTCCTAATGCCAGCGGCACTTTTGCAAGTGCATTAGCTCTCTTTTTATTTTTAATACCCGGTTTCGAAAATCCAACATTTTTAATGTTGTTAATTTCAGTAGCTATCGTTGTTGGAGTCCCTATCGCAACCAAATTCGAAAAATTATACGGAAAAGATCCTTCTCAATTTACTTTAGATGAATTTATTGGAACCTGGATAGCAATGCTATTCATTCCAAAAAAGGTCTGGATAATTTTACCGGCATTTATTCTCTGGAGATTGCTAGATATTTATAAACCATTTCCTGCTAAACAGATAGAATCTATCAAAGGTGGCTGGGGAATTATTCTTGATGATGTTGTTTCAGGTCTTTATTCATTCATTATCGTTCAATTAACTATTCATATAATTAATCGGTTAACTTAATAAAGTGAATTAACTATGAAAGCAGAAATAATTACAATTGGTGATGAAATACTCATTGGTCAGACTTTGAATACTAATGCAGCTTTTATCGGATCGAAATTAACTGATTTGCAAATCGATGTTTCATTTTCGTGTGTTGTTCATGACAATGAATCTGATATCAAAAATGAGTTTAAGAAAGCTTATGAGCATAACGACGTAATTGTGGTTACGGGTGGCTTAGGTCCAACACATGATGATGTTACCCGCAAATGTGTTGTAGATTTCTTCAAAACTGAATTGATACAGAACGAAGAGGTACTTGCCGACATTAAAAAATTCTTTGAGGTAAGAGGGAGACAACTTACTAAAACTAATGAAGGTCAGGCATTGGTTCCGAAAATTGCAGTTCCAATTAGAAACAGTAGGGGAACAGCTCCCGGTTACTGGATCGAGAAGAATAAGAGAATTTTTATTGTTATGCCCGGTGTCCCTTACGAAATGAAAGGAATGATGGAAAATTTTGTTCTTCCAAATCTTGAAGAACGGATTGGTAATCGAAAATATTTCAATCGGACAATATATTTATTAACAACCGGAATTCCGGAATCGATGTTATATGATAAACTCGGAGACCTCAATCAATTATTAGGCGGAGCAAGCTTAGCATTTTTACCAAGTCAATTTGGTGTTAAAATGCGAATTACTACACAATCAGATACTGATGAATTAGCATTGAATAAATTAGAAGATATCGAACAAAAAATAAGAAGCTCTGTTGGTAAATTTATCTTTGGTAAAAATGATGATTCTTTAGAAGGAGTTGTTGCTAAATTATTAATAGATAGGAACTTAAAACTTTCAGTTGCAGAATCCTGTACCGGTGGTTTAATAGCAAACCGACTTACAAATATTTCAGGAAGCAGTAAGTTTCTGGAGCGTGGAGTTGTAGCTTATAGTAATGCTGCTAAAGTTGAGATTCTTAAAGTGAATGAAGATACCATTGCCAATAATGGTGCTGTAAGTCTCGAAGTAGCAATGCAAATGGCAGAAGGGATCAAGTCAATTAGCGGGTCGGATATTGGACTGGCAACTACGGGAATTATGGGACCAACCGGAGCAACACCTACCAAACCAGTCGGTCTTGTTTATATCGGTATCTGTGATGATAAGATTTGTACTGCCAAGGAATTCAGATTTGGTGACGATCGACTTCTCAATAAGGACCGTGCATCTCAGGCAGCGCTCGAAATGTTGCGCAGAAATCTGTTAGGCATTTCTTATGATGATTAGAACTTTCATCGCTCTTGAAATACCTCAGGATATAATTGAAGAAATAATTAAGATTAGAAATAAAATGGTTCTTTCTTACCAAAGTATTAAATGGGAAAGTAGTGACAAACTTCATATTACATTAAAATTTCTTGGAGAGACTGAACAGGAGACTATTGAAAAAATATTCACATACCTTGAAAAGTTATCAACCAAATATCATAAATTCGATCTGCAACTTGACCGCTTCGGAATTTTCAAATCCAATGGCATTCCACGGATTTTATGGGCTGGTTTAAAAGAAAACTTTGAACTCGAAAATTTTGTGAAAGAAATTGATATATTGTGCAGTAAATTTGGATTTGAAAAGGAAAAACGCAAATTCAAACCGCATATAACTATGCTAAGAATTAAAAACGAAAGTATAATTAAAGAAGTTATTTTACTTGATAATTACAAACTGCCTGAGTTAAAATTTATTGGAAATAAAATTACTATGTTCCAGAGTATTTTAACAAAAGGTGGTTCTATTTATAAACCAATAAAAAGTTTATCATTATAAAATTCTGTGGAGGGATTATGGCAATGGAAAAAGATGCCAGACTAAAAATTTTAGAAGACACTATTTCCAATATTGAAAAACAATACGGAAAAGGAACCATTATGAAATTGGGCAACGGAGTAATTTCCGAAGTCGAATCAATTTCTACTGGTTCACTTTCACTCGATTATGCACTTGGAATCGGTGGAGTTCCTCGAGGAAGAATTGTTGAAATTTATGGACCCGAATCTTCCGGTAAAACAACATTATGTCTTCACATTATTGCTGAAGCTCAATAGAAAGGGGGACTTGCAGCATTTATTGATGCTGAACATGCTATGGACCTTAATTATGCCAAACGGCTGAATGTTGACACCGCTAATTTACTTTTATCTCAACCTGATTTTGGAGAACAGGCGCTTGAAATAGTTGATACGTTAATCCGCAGTAATGCTCTTGATGTAATTGTAGTGGATTCAGTAGCAGCCCTTGTTCCTCGTTCCGAAATTGAAGGCGATATGGGCGATCCGCAAATGGCTATGCAAGCTCGATTGATGTCCCAGGCACTTCGTAAAATTACCGGTGCAATCAGCAAATCGAAAACATGTGTAATTTTTACAAATCAACTCAGAAGTAAAATCGGAATCATGTTCGGAAATCCGGAAACTACAACGGGTGGTAATGCTCTTAAGTTCTATGCCTCGGTTCGTCTCGATATCAGAAGAGTTGCTGCTATTAAAGACGGTAATAATGTTATTGGAAATAGAACCAAGGTTAAAGTTGTTAAAAGTAAAGTTGCACCACCATTTAAAGAAGTTGAATTCGATATTCTCTATAACGAAGGGATTAGCAAAGCCGGTGATATTATTGATCTTGCAACTGACCGTAATATTCTAAAGAAAAGCGGCGCATGGTTTACTTATAAAGAAGACCGGTTCCAGGGTAGAGATCAATTAAAACAAAAAATGCTTGAGGATCAGCAGTTGTTCTCTTCTTTAGAAAAGGAAGTAAAGATTAATTTAGGTATAATAAAAGAAGAGCAGAAACAAACAAAAGAAGAACAACCAGAGACAAAATCCAAGAAAAAATAATAAATGATAGTTTCTTCGCTTAAAAAGAAGAATAATAGTGTCGAAATTATTTTCCAGGACGGTTCTGTTATTTTTGCTGATTATAATGTGGTTGTAGCTGAAGCTATACGTAAAAATGATGATTTAAGTGAAGATAAAATAAAATATCTATTATACCGGAGTGAACTTAGTAAAATTAAAAACTATGCATTCCGGTTTTTAGGCATTAGGAATCATTCCTTTCGCGAACTAAGATTAAAACTGATTAAAAAAAAATTCCCTTTAGAATTAATTGATGAAGCTATTAGTGAGTTAATAGCTAATAATTTTATTGATGACACAAAGTTTGCTAAACAATTTGTAGACGAAAAGTTAACAAAAGGGAAATTCGGTCCGAACAAAATTAAAAGCGAATTGATTAGAAAGGGTATTGAAAGAAAGATAATAGATGAATTGATTTTAAGTATTGATACCAAATCATCTTATCAGAATGCTCTAAATCTTGCCAGAAAGAAATACAACACTATTAAAGAGAAGGATAGAAATAAATCAAAAAAAAAAATTTTTAATTTTTTACACACAAAGGGATTCGATTCAGAATTGATCCTATCAGTTCTAAAAGAAATAATAAGTGATGATGAGGAATAGTTGCAAACCAATTTGGTCGGTATTTATGTTTTAAGTATTTTTGATACCAATATTTACATAACGATGTAAAAAAAGAATGGTTGAATGAACTATTCCTTATTGATTTAATTTTTTTCAAGTATTTATGGAAGACATAAAATTTATAAAAACTGTAATACCGGCTAATAAAAACGATTAAAATCGAGACCACCTTGTGTGGTCTTTTTTGTAATTAAATGAGGTTTCTATGAAAAATAATAAAATTGATTTCGAAGGATTAACTTTTGATGACATACTTTTACTTCCAGCCCGCTCCAATATCTTACCGCGTCAGGTTGATATCAAAACAAAATTAACTGCAGAGATTAAACTAAATATTCCATTTCTTTCTGCTGCCATGGATACAGTAACTGAATCTCAAATGGCAATTGCAATGGCTGCACAGGGAGGAATAGGTATAATTCATAAAAACATGTCGATTGAAAAACAAGCTGAGGAAGTTGACAAAGTAAAAAGATCTGAAAGCGGGATGATTGTTAAACCGATTACTCTTTCTCCGGATCAAACAATCTATGAAGCTGAAGAATTCATGAGTAAATATCATATATCAGGAATTCCTGTCGTAGACCAGAGTGGTAAACTTATTGGAATACTTACGAACCGCGACCTCAGATTTGAACCGAACCGTAAATTGAAAGTAAGTCAATTAATGACAAAAGATAATTTAATTACTGCACCAATTGGAACCACCCTGGAAGTTGCTGAAAGAATTCTTCATAAACACCGGATTGAAAAATTACCTGTCGTTGATAAAAAAGGAATTCTTAAAGGATTGATTACATATAAAGATATTATGAAGAAGAAAAAATTTCCCAATGCATGTAAAGATAATTTCGGAAGGTTACGTGTTGGTGCTGCTGTTGGTGTTTCAAAAGATACTTTTGAAAGAGTGGAAGCCCTTGTGCATTCTCATGTTGATGTTATAATTGTAGATACTGCTCACGGTCATTCATCAGGAGTTCTTACTACAATTAAGAACATCAGAAAAAAATATAAAGATCTTCAATTAATAGCTGGTAATATTGTTACCAAAGAAGCCGCACTTGAATTAGTTGAATGCGGAGTTAATGCTGTTAAAGTTGGAATTGGTGCAGGTTCTATCTGTACAACAAGAGTAATTGCCGGCGTTGGAGTTCCACAAATTTCTTCAATCATTAATGTCGCAGTTGCATTAAAAGGGAAAGGAATTCCGGTTATAGCCGATGGCGGAATAAAACAAACCGGTGATGTTGCTAAAGCAATTGCAGCCGGTGCAGATACTGTTATGATGGGAGGTATGTTTGCAGGTTGCGACGAAGCCCCGGGAGAAAAAGTATTGTTCGAAGGAAGAAGCTTTAAAGTGTATAGAGGAATGGGATCTCTCGGTGCGATGAAACAGGGAAGTAGCGACCGTTATTTTCAGGATATGGAAGATGATATTAAAAAACTTGTTCCTGAAGGTGTTGAAGGAAGGGTTCCTTATAAAGGACCTTTATCAGAAACGATTTATCAATTTGTTGGCGGATTAAGAGCTGCTATGGGTTATTGCGGTGCTAAAAATATTAAAGAACTTCAGACTAAAACAAAATTTGTTAAGATTTCATCTGCAGGTTTAAGAGAAAGTCATCCGCATGATATTATGCTAACAGAAGAAGCTCCTAACTATCAAATTGTACAAAAATTATAATAGCTAATTAATTTCCTATATAGTAAAAGAGTAATACAATGTTCAAAGTTCTCGTTCTTGCTTATTATTATCCTCCAATGGGATTAAGTGGCGTTCAACGTACATTAAAATTTACAAAGTATATGCCCCGTTTTAATTGGGAGCCAACTGTCATAACAGCTGGAAATATTGCCTACTTTGCTCACGACTTTAGTTTATTGAAAGAAGCTGAGGAAGCCGGTGTAAAAATTATTCGAACTGAAGCGTATGATCCAAATTCAATTATCGGTAAGAAATACGGAACAGTTAATATGCCGAAGGAATTTGTTAGAAAATTATACTCTAATTTTTCGAAGTCATTTTTTATACCTGATAATAAAAAATCGTGGGCTAAAAGAGCATATCAGAAAGCAAGGGAAGTTCTTAAAAAAGAACGATTCGATATAATCTATGTAACAATCCCGCCTTACTCTAGTTTTGTATATGCTGCAAAGTTGAAACAGGAATTTCAAATTCCTCTTTTTGTTGATTACCGTGATCTCTGGCTTGGTAATCATTTTGCATTTTATCCTACTCCATGGCACCGTATTAAGCACAAAAAACTGGAGTATGTTTCTTTACACAATTCGAATAAAATAATTGTAATAAACCGTAGAATAAAAGAAAATCTTTTAACGACTTATAATTTCCTCAATTTCAATGAAATAGTAATTATTCCTCATGGATTTGATCCGGCTGATTTTGAAAGTGATTTACCGAAGCAGAATTCCACCGGAAAAATTAAATTAACTTACTCTGGAATATTTTATGAAAGTATTACACCGGTTTATTTGTTGAAGGCATTTAAACAATTATCGGTTGAAAGACCTGACATTAGTGCAAAATATCAGATTGAATTTATCGGCTTGTTAAGAAAAGAAAATAAAAAATTAATAAGTGAATTAGGATTAACAGATTCAGTAAATGAAGTTGGTTATCTAGAACATATTGAAGCAGTTAAGCGCATCAGGCAAAGTGATATTTTATGGATGATGATAGGAAATTCACCAAACTCTGATACGATCTCAACCAGCAAGTTATTTGAATACTTCGGATCTAGAAAACCAATTCTTGGTTCGGTTCCCGAAGGTGTCGCTAAAACTGCTCTTCAGGAATACGGTGCTTCATTTATTACTCCACCAGATGATGTTGTGCAGATTAAACAAAAATTAATAGAGATACACAATCTGTTTGTTGAAGATAAACTACCTAAACCAAATGAAGAGTTTGTTAATAAACACAACAGAATTAACTTAACCGAACAACTTGTCACTCAATTTCAATTTTTTCTGCGGACGTAATATGAATGTAGTGATAATAGGTTCCGGTGGTAGAGAACATGCTCTAGCACTTTCGATATCCAAAAGTAAATTACTAAAAAAACTCTTCATTATACCCGGTAACCCTGGAACAGGTAAAATCGGTATAAATATTCTTATCGATGTGAATGATTTCCCGGGGATCTTAAATTTTTGTCTTAAAAATTCAATTGACCTAGTTATTGTTGGTCCCGAACAACCTTTAATAGATGGTCTCACTGATTTATTAAGAAATAATGGGATTAAGGTATTTGGCCCATCTAAAGAAGCAGCAAGATTGGAGGGAGAAAAATCCTTTGCAAAAAATTTAATGAAAGAATATAAAATTCCTACTGCTGCTTATGAAATATTCTATAAGCATGATTACGAAAACTCGTTAACTTATTTGCAAAACATAATATATCCGGTTGTAATTAAAGCAGATGGTATTGCAGCGGGAAAGGGAGTTGTTATTGCTGAAAATTACCAATCGGCAAAAAATGCAGTTGAAGATCGCTTCTTAAAGCATTCATTTGGTAAGGCTGGTAATAAAATAGTAATTGAAGAATTTATGACTGGACAGGAAGCATCAATCTTTGCTATTACTGATGGTTCTGATTTTATTCTATTACCACCAGCTCAGGATCATAAAAGAATTTATGATGGGGACAAGGGAAAAAATACTGGTGGGATGGGAGCATATGCACCAACTCCATTCGTTGATGCAGCAATTTTATCTCAGATCGCACAAGAGATTGTTATCCCAACCTTAAAAGCGATGAGCGATAAAGGTGCCAATTATTCCGGTTGCCTTTACTGCGGTCTGATGCTTACAGATGAAGGTCCTAAAGTTGTTGAATACAATTGTCGGTTTGGGGATCCAGAAACCCAGGTTGTACTTCCAATTCTTGATGGTGATTTACTGGAATTATTTTTTACAACAGCTAATGGTAGAATTAATAAAAATTCAGTTTGGTATAACGGGGGTTCTTCTGCGTGTGTTGTTGTTGCTTCTGCCGGATATCCTGATAAGTATGAAAAAGGAAAAGTTATTTCTGGAATTGATAACGCTGAACATGATGAACTAATTGTCTATCATGCCGGAACTTCAATTAGAAATGGGGAAATAGTTACTAATGGTGGACGAGTATTGGGAGTTACATCGTTTATTAAAGAGAATAATCTGAACCATGCAAAACAAAAGTGTTATGATGCAATCTCAAAAATATATTTTGATGGAATGCATTTCCGAAAAGATATATGCGATAAAGCTCTTAATAAAGAGTAATAAATAATTTTTCTATCAGCCCGGAGGCCAATTCATTTTTCTTCCACCAAGTAAATGAATATGTATGTGTGGGACTTCCTGTCCTGAATCTGGTCCTGAATTCAATATAAGTCTGAATCCGCTTTCAAAAACACCTAATTTTTTTGCAATTTGATTAGCAGCTTCAAAAAGCTCGCCAAGTAATTGCGAATGCTTTTCCCTGGAAAAATCTTTTGCTGATTCAATTTCAGTTATTTTCGGAATAATTAATACATGGACGGGGGCTTGCGGTCGTATATCCTTAAAAGCAAGCACCGATTCGGTTTCGTAAACAATATCAGCTGGAATTTCTTTACGAATTATCTTTGCAAATATCGTTTCTCCCATTATAGTCCTTTTTCTATTTCGTATTTCTTTAATTTATTGTAAAGATGACTTCGCTGAATTCCAAGAATTTCTGCGGTCTTACTCACATTCCAGTTGTTAAGGGATAACTGCTTAAGAATAAATGCTTTCTCAGCTTTCTCCTTGAATTCCTGGAACGTATTCGAAGTACTCAAAATTTCATCAACTGCAGATGTAGATGCCGGTAGGTAAGCATTGATCTCTTTTTCGCCAATAGTATTTGAATTAACCATAATTACAATACGTTCAATAAAATTTCTTAATTCACGAATATTTCCTTTCCACGAAAATCCCTGTAAAGC
>CAZEBL010000060.1:0-13235 GCA_964510325.1 uncultured Melioribacter sp.
AACAAAATTTCATTTAATAATTGTTCCGAAGAAATTATCAGTGCTTTTACAAGTTTCTCTTTTTCAATATTATCATTTTCTTTAATGAGTAATTGAGTAAGACCGTTTATTGCCCCCGATGTGTTTAGAATATCATGAAAGAAAATTCTTTCAAGTGCATCTTTTCTTTTTTCACTTGATATATCTTTAACGGAAAACAATGTGTAATAATTATCTTTAAAGTTGATTGGCTGTGTGAATACAGAAAACTCCCGGGAATATTCTTTCTCATCTATTAATGAAGTTATTTTACATTCCTCTTCAACTTTTTCTTTTTTATCCCATGAATATTTAATTGCTTTTGCCGCCCCGCATTCACGGCAAAATGTAGCTGTTCCGCAACCGGCTGGGGGCAATTTTGCATGGATGCAATTCAACGCTTCTCCAATTCTTTTCCCAAGAATTTGTTCCGGTTCTTTTACTTTGAATGCTGAATAAGCTTTATTGTTGAATGCTACTATCTGGCGGTTTCTATTTAGTACTACAACAAATTCCGGAAAGCCTTCTAATATTTCACCGATAAGGGGATTAACTTTAAATAACAAAAAATCATCAATAATTTCTTCTGGTTCAGAACGTTCAGGACTGTCGAAATATGTTTCCGGTTGCATTAAGTTTCCTATTTGAAGTAATATCTTGCACCAAGTGCTATATCAAGATTTAATGATGTTGAGGGAATTATATTAAATACCGGAACAACTTCGAAAAAAACATCGATCGGGAGTTGTTCGCTTAACCACGCAATTCCAACAACGCCTCGTGCACCAAGTGAATTATCGGAATTATTTACAAATCTTATCCTTGCACCAAATCCGTAATAAACCGGTAATCTATAATCCGATTTTATTACATCGAAAGCATGGTAAAGATAATCGGCATGAATTGATAATGCGCTAAAGTTCTGGACGAATGAATAGGCCAGTCCGAAATCGAATGCATTATCATTGCTAACCCAGTATTTTCCGCTAAATCCTGTCGGTTCACCGATCATCAATCCTAACCCGAATCCTTTATCCTGGGCTTTTAAACTGCAATTCAAAACTAATAAAAGTGAAACAGCTGATATAATAATTAACTTTTTCATGATTATCATACTTCCTTTCTTTTATAAACTGGTGCGAATTAACGAAAAAAAGTTTAGAAATAAAAATTAGTTTTTAATTTCAAACTGTAATTTTATATACCCGATTATTATTCAATAATTCTTAAATTTCATTACCAAATCTATCCGAGGGTTAATGAACAGTCAATCAATTAATGAACTCATAAAAAATTATTCGGCTCAATTCGATTACAATAAAAAACAAACTGCTATTATACTTGCTGCCGGGCATGGTAAAAGAATTAAATCCCATACATCTAAAATGCTCCACAAAATCTGGGAAATACCAACTGTAGAGAGAGTCTATAATGCATGCCGGGATGCTCTTGAGGATGCTAATATCATTATTGTTGTTGGTATTAAAGCCGAGGAAGTTATTAAAACTGTCGGCAGAAAAGACTCTGTAATCTATGTAAATCAAGAAGTTCAAAATGGAACCGGTCATGCAGTTCGGGTTGCACTGGATATTATCGAACCGCAAAAATATGATGGATCAGTTTATGTTTTACCCGGAGATATGGGTTTAATTAACAGCGAATCGATTATCGATTTTCAAAAATATTTTTCAGATTCTGAAACAGACATGATAGTTCTAACAGGAATGTTCGAAGGGAAGATTGAAGATAATTATTATGGAAGGGTAATAAGGGTTCCTGAAAAAAGTAAAAATAAAAAACAACCTTCTAATGCCGGCAGAGTAATTGAAATAATGGAGTATAAAGACATAGTTAGTCTGGATGAATCAAAACCATATAGCGTTAATTATAAAGGGAAGAAATTCGAATTCACTAAAAAGGAATTGATTACAAACCGTGAATTCAATAGCGGAGTATATGCATTTGAGTTTAAGCCGCTCGAAAAAATGATTAAAGAAATTGGGACTAATAATGTTCAGAACGAAATGTATCTTACCGATCTGATCTATCTCTTTAACAAAAACGGTCTAAGTGTTTCGGCAGTTTCGCCTAAAGATCAATATGTTCTTATGGGATTCAATAATAAATCGGTTCTTAAGGAAATGGATAATATTGCCCGTGCAATTGTTTACGAAAAAATAAAAGACATTGTTGAAATCTCAGACCCGGATGATTTCTTTATCGACGAAAGTGTTGTGGATGATATTATAGGAATGGACAGGAATGGTATTCCACTCGATATTAAAATAGGTAAAGGCGCTTATATAGGAAAAGGAGTAAAATTGAATTATAACCTGACAATTATGAAAAATGTTTTTCTTTCCGGACAAATTGAATTTGGTAGAAATGTAACAATAAAAGATAACGCTCAACTTTCCTGTTTCTATGGTCAGAAAATTGATTTGGGAGATGAAGTAGAAATCTTTAACGGTAACATTATTAAAGGTAACGTAAAAATAGGGAGTAAATCTGTAATTGAATCTGGAGTTAGAATTACAGGTAGCGATGATTATCCCGCACAAATTGGCAATAATGTTATTATAAAAGGGGTATCCTATTTATTCGGTTCAAT
Organism: uncultured Melioribacter sp.; assembly: GCA_964510325.1. Lineage (GTDB taxonomy): Bacteria > Bacteroidota > Ignavibacteria > Ignavibacteriales > Melioribacteraceae > DSXH01. The sequence goes on from CAZEBL010000060.1 coordinate 2,630, forward strand.
GGTCGAAAACAATATTCATGTTGAGCACTCGGTATTAGTAAAGAAAAGGATTTGCAAACCGGAAAATTCCAAACAGGAGATTTATAAAGTAAAATATTATCTGCCGGAAGCTGAAGGTTTAGATGCAATAGAAGATTTAAAAAAATAAAAGGCAACTTAAACTGGTTTAAGTTGCCATTAAGAAAAAAAATTAAAATTATTTTGTAGCTGTAAGTTTGTTTACGTGTTTAGTAAGCTTCGATTTTTTTCTTGCAGCAGTATTTTTATGCAATCTTCCTTTAGAAGTCTCTCTATCCAATGTAGCAACTGCAGATTTTAATAATGCTTCAGCTTGAGTTTTATCTTCTGTAGAATAAACTTTCTTTACCAATGTTTTAACTTTGGATAAAGCCGCCTTATTTCTTTCGCTTCTTTTTTTGCTTTGTCTAATTCTTTTTTGTGCCGACTTATGATGCGCCATTCAAAATACCTTAAATTTGTTAAAAAACGTGCGTAAATATAGCACTCTAAGCCATTCGAATCAAATAATCCTAATTCTTTGAAGAAAAGCCTCTAAAGAGAATATCCTGTTATTTTAGCTTAAAAATCGGTTTTAATTCATGATCCATTTAGTATTTTAAATAGATTTACCACATTGTAAGTAATATCCTCCTTATTTGATTGGTTAATTAAAGTCTTGTTATCTTTGCACCCACAATTGAGAAAGTAAGGAATTGTTAAAGGTAAACGAAATATATTATTCAGTTCAGGGGGAAAGTTCTAAAGCGGGACTTCCATGTGTATTTGTGAGATTGACCTACTGCAATCTTAGATGTTCTTACTGCGATACCGAATATGCTTTTTATGAAGGCGAGGAAAAAACCATTGAAGAAATTATTAGTGAAGTCCGCAAGTATAATTGTAATCTTGTTGAAATAACGGGTGGCGAACCTCTTGTTCAGAATGAATCGCTTGAATTAATGAAGAAACTATGCGATGAAGGATTTGAAGTGATGATTGAAACCGGCGGAAGTTTACCGGTTAAGGATATAGATAAAAGAGTAATGATTATTATGGATCTTAAATGTCCTTCGAGCAAAATGATGAAGAAAAACTTGTATGAGAATATAGAATTCCTTAAGAAAACTGACGAAGTAAAATTTGTAATAGGTAATAGGGAAGATTATAATTGGTCCAGAGAAATAATCGAGAAGTATAGGTTGAATGAAAAATGTTCCATACTTTTTTCTGTAGTATTCGGTCAATTAGAGCCGGTTCAACTTGTTAACTGGATTTTGGAAGACCGGCTAAATGTCCGTTACCAATTACAAATGCATAAAATTATCTGGCATCCGGAAACAAAAGGTGTATAATGAAAATTGCAAAAGAGTTTAAATGGGAAATGGGTCACAGGTTACCTTTCCACGAAGGTAAATGTAGAAATCTACACGGGCACTCATATCGTTGTATGATAGAGTTAACAGGGCAGCCGGATAAAAACGGAATGTTGCTCGATTACTATGAACTAAAGAAAATTGTTGATCCGATAATTGATAAAATGGATCATTCGTTTATGGTATATGAAAAGGATTTCGAATTAATTGAAATGCTCGATAAACTCGGTTCGAATAAATTGGTTGTTAATTTTGAATCAACCGCAGAAAATATTTGTGTTTATTTGCTTAACGAGATAAGAAAATCATCTCTTCCGCCAAATGTTGAATCCGTTAAAGTGAGAGTTCTGGAAACAGATAATACATATGCCGAAGAAGAGAGTAGGATTTAAGCGGATTTAAGTTTTTCAGCTTCTTTTAGTATCAACGGTATAATTTCACCGGACTTACCAAAAATTGAATAATCGGCGTAGTTAGACAATTCAGTTGGTTCAATATTTATTTCTACAATATAAGATCCGGCGCGTTTAGCATTCATTGGAATATAAGCAGCTGGATAAACAACCGCCGAAGTTCCGGCAACAAAACAAATATCACTTTGTTTTGCAGAAGTTTCTCCACCGATTAATTCATCTTGCGGAAGAAATTCTCCGAACCATACAACATCCGGTCTTATAAGTCCGCCGCATTTTTTACAGTGAGGCACGCCCTCCGTCTTCTCGAGGTTAGATAAATCATAATATTGTTTGCATTCAATACAAAAATTTCTTTCGATATTACCATGCAGTTCATAAATTTTTTTTGAACCGGCTCTCCGATGTAAATTATCAATATTCTGAGTAACAACAGTTACATCGTAATATTTTTCTAAACCGGCAATAGCAAAATGACCCGGATTTGGCTGAGTATTATGAACAATCTCTCGTCGATGTTGATACCATTCCCAAACAAGATCGGGATTTTGCATAAAAGCATTGAAGTTTGCCAGTTCCTCCGGTTTCATTTTATTCCAGATGCCGTCTTTTCCGCGGAATGTCGCAATTCCACTTTCTGCAGAAATTCCTGCTCCGGTAAAAAATACCAATCGCTTTGCACTTTTTAGCTTATCTAAAAATTCCTGTTTGAAGATCATAATAAAAAAATAGAGCGGAGTAAAATTCTATTTAATAAAAAGAAATCTGTTACCCCGCTCTTTAGAAAAGTTATTTGTTCTTGATTTCGTTTAAAGTCTGTTTTGCTTCTGCTTTCCGTTTATCATCATCCTGATGAGCGTTAGCAATGGTTAATGCTTTGTTCAGCATTTCCCGGGCAGTTTTATAATCGTCTTCACGGATTAATGAATTTGCATAATCTACATAGAACATAACATAGTTGGGAAATATTTCAATTGCCTTTTTAAATTCAGTAATTGCAATTTCGTTATCTGCCCATCCCAAACCTAAAATTGAGCGTGCAGGTTTCCATTTTTCACTTGTCTTTGCGTGGGTTCTACCAAGAACGTAATGTGCAACTCCCATGGCAAAATTATCCCCGTTATTAAGTTGAATTGCTTTTTCAACATCGGCTCTAACAGAATTAACTACTCCGGCAACACTAAAAACACCTTTGAAAAGAGCAATTTTGCCATTTGCAATAGCACGCCGTAAATAACTTACAGTTTTATTCGGTTCAAGTTTAACGGCTTTCTCTGCGTACTCTAATGCTTTCTGATAAGTCGCCATTTGAGCATCTTCTTGGGCAGAAGTGCTTGTTGGCATTTTATCTCCTGAATCTACATATGTTCTGCTTAAACGCCATACAACTTCCCAATTATCAGGTGCTATTTTTTCTGCTTTTAATAATGTCTCAAGAGCTTTTTCATTATTAAACTGGGAATAGAATTTATCGCACTCATCAATTAACTGTTCAACTGATTGAGCTGTGATGTAGCTGCTGAAGAGGAAGATAATTGTAAAGATTGATAAGAAAGATTTTTTCATATGAATTTTTCCTCTGATGTTGATTGATTAATCGTTTTCTTCTTCCCCCATAAAATTATCAGGTATATAAAGTGATGTATTGGCAAGCGGCAGAAATCTTGTCCACTTGCCGCCCCTATTCCTATCTGCTTCGATTGCAGATTTATAAGCATTAGTCTTTGCACTTAGTTCATCTGCTTGATACAGAACTATTGCTTCCAGTGTTTTGGGCTCTACCGGTGATGCAAATTCTAATTTACCTTGATGACTTAGTACTAAATGGAGCAATTGGTTTTTTAATTCCTCGGGAAATTCGGGTATCTGCGATACTGCTTTTTCTATTTCAATTGCACTTATTACAATGTGACCAATAAGTTTTCCTTTATCGGAATAGTCGAATGAGTTTTCGTAGGTAAGCTCCTCTGTTTTGCCAAAATCGTGAAGTAAAGCGCCGGTTATTAATAAATCTCTATTTAGCTCTGGATGAAGCACCGCCATCAAATCGCAGATTTTTATTATCTCTAAAGTATGTTCCAGTAATCCATTCAAATACGCATGATGCCACGCTTTACCGGCGGGGGTTCTGCAAAACTTATCCAAATTTTCTTTGACCAGAATAATTTTGATAAGTGAAGTGAGAAACGGATTTGTAATGGAACCAATAACCGAATTTAATTCGTCTATCATTTCATTAAGAGGGCGGACAGACCTTGGTAGAAAATCATCACTTGCAACATTATCATTCTCATTAGAGAGCCGAATCTTATCAATTCTGATTTGCAATGAACCGTTAAATTCCTCTAACAGTCCGGCAATTTTAACTATCATTCCTTCTTTAATTTCATCAACAACGTTGTCAAAATTATTCCAAACTTTTGCAGGAAGAAGTGCGGATTGGTCTCTTAATTCAAGGTTCAAAAATGGTTTGCCGTTTTTTGCAGTTTTCAACTCGGATCTGGTAACAATAAGGAAAGCAGTAAATTCTTCGCCTATCTTAAGTTCATTCAATCTTTTCTGATTTAACATAAATCTTATTTTTATATTCTAAAGTGACTTTAATTTATTAAAAAAAACATGAATGACAAAGGTCAGTTTTCTAATATTTTTATTATGCTATCGTTCGGAAGTCTAACCAGTACAGATCTTTTTAATAGATCAATTGAGACCGCAAGATGTTTTTCGCCTTCCTTATGTTCGGTAACAACTCCAATAACATCCCGGAAAGGACCTTCAATAATTTTAACTTTCTGCCCTACTTCTATTCTGTTTGTGACAAAAAGATCAGGTTTTTCAACAAGAATTTTTCTTAAACTCTCAATCTGCCAATCGGGGATTATCGAGGGTTTTCCGTTAAAGCAAACTGTTTTAATAACCGATGGTATTTTCAAACAATTTATTCTTTCGCATTCGTCCACTTTTACAAATAAATAACTCTTAAAAAGTGGCTCTTCAACTTTCTTTTTTCTATCGCTCCATCTCTTCTCAACAATTATAGTAGGAAGATAAACTTCTATTGATCGGTTCCTGATCTCTTCTTCGGCTTTATACTCATGCCGCGGTTTTGTATATATTGCAAACCAATGCTTTTCTATACTGATTTTAGGATTTATCATTTTATTTTTATTCGGTTAGTTGTAAAAAGAATTTAGAAAATACATTCTTTTATAGTATCCAGTAAGACTTGTGAATCAACCGGTTTAGGAATTATTCTTTCAACACCTAAACGGGAATAAATTCTGGATATTTCATCATTTAATTTGGCAGAGACTACAATTACAGGAATTGTACTGTTAGCATCACGTTTTTTAAGTGCTTCAACAAGTTGAATCCCGTTCATTAAAGGCATATCGTGATCTGTAATGATAATTGTTGGTAAAATTTCTTTTAATGCACTAATTGCTTCGTAACCGTTATCTACAGTTTTTATTTCAAAATTTTTGAGATTATTCTCAATCACTTTTTTGTATAGTGAACGGACTGCTAAATCGTCTTCAACAATTAGAATACAATTTTTTGCTTCAGGAACTGTAAAATGGAATTCACTTCCTTCGCCAACTTTAGAATAGAACCAGACCTGTCCGCCGTGTTTATCAATTATTTCTTTCATCAGTGTAAGACCAAGTCCGCTTCCTTTTTCTCCGCTCGTTCCAACAAGTGAAAATTTCTGATCGATTTTGAATAACTTGTTCTGATTTTCTTCAGCTATGCCCATCCCCTCATCACGCACAACAATTTCAATCATTCCATCTTTAAATCTTTGCGAATGAATTGAAATCTCTTTCCCTTCCGGAGTATACTTAATTGCATTACTGGTTAAATTCATAATTGCCTGACCAATCAGGCGTTCATCGGCACTAATAAAAAGTTCTGACGGGATGTCGAGTTTTATATCGATATTTTTTCTAACTGCATCGCCGGTAAGAGGTGTAACTGCATTTGCAACAGTAGATTTAACGTTAAGACGTTGTGGCTCCACTTTTATTCTGCCGGTTTGCAGTCGCGACCAATCGAGTAAACAATTAATCAGGTTCAACTGTGTTTTGGATGCATCATATATGTATTTGATATATTCAAGCTTTTCATCTTCTGTAATGTCTTTTTCATTCAAAAGAATTTCGGAAAATCCGAGTAATGTTGTAAAAGGTGCTCTTAAATCGTGAGAGACAATCGAAATGAATTTGTCTTTGGCAATATTCAATTCTTTTAATGCGACATTCGATTTTTCAATTTCGATCTCTTTTTCCTTCAATCCAGTAATATCAATTACGGTGCTTCTTCTCTCAATAATTTCACCCTCTGCATCGCGAACAACTTTAAGATTCTCCTGAAGCCACTTTTTCTCTCCCGATTTAGAATGTATTTTGAAAGAGAATTCTGCTGAATTTAATGATGAGTTACTTTCGAACTTAGTTAAATCTTTTTTGAAAGGGCCAAGGTCTTCTTCGCATACCAGCGAATAATATTTTTCAGGGAAAGAATTGATCTCATCCGGTAAGTAACCGGTAATATCATAAACTGAATCTGAGAAGAAATTTTTTCGATCACTGTTTTTGTTGATGATTGAAATGAAGATATTTTTAAAACCTTCACATAAAACAGATAGATTCTGAAAGCCAGATTGTTCTTTTTCCATAGCCCTATTCGCAGGTGAGATACTTTTCAAAAATAATAAAAAGATGTTAATACTGCTTATTTTTATTATGCTAATTTATTCAAGAACTTATTTTTATGGTTGGATGTTAATCAAGTAGTAATAAGCAATCTAATAAAGGAAATGAAAACTCTAAAATCTTATTTAATCTTAATGCTGGTTTTAATATCAGTACTAACCCTTGCTGACGTGCAGAAAGGATTTTTAACCGGAAAAGTGGTAGATAAAATTACTAAAGAACCGCTACCCGGTGTTAACGTTGTAGTTGTGGGAACCACCTTTGGCGCCGCAACCAATATCAATGGAATTTTTGAAATAAGAGGATTGGAAGTTGGAACTTACCAGGTCCGCGTTTCTGCAATTGGTTTTAATACAATTGTTAGGACGGATGTTATTGTTAATAACGTTAAACCTACGGAACTGTTCTTTGAGCTGACAGAATCTGTAATTGAACTTGAGGGAGTAACAGTAAGATCAGATTACTTTGAAATGAATCCGACAGAACTGAATAGTGTAATAAGTTTTGGATACGAAGAAATAAGAAGAGCACCCGGAGGTTTTGAAGATGTAGTTAGAGCGTTATCTGTGTTACCGGGTGTTGCTCAGGCAAGTCCGGGTAGAAACGATCTTGTTGTACGAGGCGGTGCTCCTTCAGAAAATCTATATGTAGTTGATGGCTTTGTCGTACCGAACATTAATCATTTTGGTAGTCAGGGGGCAACTGGAGGACCGTTAAGTTTTATAAATCTCGATTTTGTTAGAGATGCAACATTCTCAACAGGAGGATTTTCCAGCTTATACGGCGATAAACTTTCCTCTGTATTGAAAATTGATTTGCGGGAGGGTAGAAAAGATAGAATCGGCGGTAAAGGAACAATCTCTGCATCTCAATTCGGATTCAATCTTGAAGGACCTATTGCATCAAATGCGAATTTTGTTTTCTCTGCAAGAAGAAGTTATCTCGATTTTATTTTTAATGCGGCCGGTTTCAATTTTGTCCCGGAGTATTATGATGTGCTTACAAAAGTAACATACAACATTGATCAAAAGTCAAAACTCTCATACTTATTTATCGGTGCATTCGATAACGTCAAGTTCAACAACAAAGATTCTGAAGATTTATACGAAAACTCCAGAATACTTGGAAGTGATCAGGTACAATATGTAACCGGTATTTCATACCGTAAATTATTCTCCAAAGGATTTTACGATATTTCATTATCGAGAAATTTTGTGGATTACGATACATCACAAAGAGATACATTACTAAACCCGATATTCCTGAATAAATCCCGCGAAGGAGAAAATGAACTTAAAGCAGATGTAGTATATAAACTTTCTTCTTCATCGGAATTAAACTTTGGTGCTTCAGCCAAGCTGATTAAATTCAATGCCGATGTTAAACTCCCGGGTTTCAGGACTTCTTTTGGAGAATTACTAAGCATAACCTCATTAAATACTTTTAAAAACTATTACAAGTACGGATTCTATGCTCAATACTCCGATGTGTTGATAGACAGGTTAATGGTTTCTTTCGGAACAAGGGGAGACTATTTCAGCGGAATAGATAATGGTTTTACAATTAGTCCTCGCGCATCACTTTCGTACATTTTAAGCGATGTAGCAACTTTAAGTTTTAGTACCGGTATTTATCATCAAAGTCCTTCTTATATCTGGCTGGCAGCATTTGACTCAAACAAGAAATTAAAACCTGTTCGTGTTGATCAATATGTTCTGGGTTATGAAAGAAAGCTGCGCGAAGATATTAGAATGAAGCTGGAAGGTTTTTACAAAGATTACAAAAACTATCCGGCAAGTACTTTAAGACCTTACCTGGTTCTTGCAAATACAGGAGCTGGATTTGGAGGTGGCGATGATAACTTCTCAGCTTTTGGACTTGAGCCGCTGGCAAGCTTGGGTAAAGGATTTGTAAGAGGTGTAGAATTTTCGATGCAGAAGAAATCTTCCGTTACACCTCATTATGCAATATTAAGTGTTACATACAGTGAGAGCTTTTTTACCGGAATTGACGGGATTAAGAGATCCGGCTCATACGATCAGAAATGGATAGTAAATCTAAGTGCAGGTTATAAATTTAACAGCAAATGGGAGGCATCACTTAAGTTCAGATTTGCTACAGGAAATCCTTATACACCATTTAATCCGGACGGAACACAAAGCGTTGTAAACTACAATGCAAATCGATTTGAACCAATCCACTCTCTGGATTTACGTTTTGATAGAAGATGGGACTTTGAAAATTTAGCTTTAATTACTTACCTCGATGTTCAGAATATTTATAACAGGAAAGCATCGAATACAATTAGATGGGATTATAGAAAAGGGGAGATTGATAAACAATCTTCTATTGGTATTCTTCCTTCTATTGGCGTAAGTCTCGAATTTTAATTCGAATATAAAAAGAGTTGCTTAGTTGTTAAACAATATCTTCTTTAGGCGACTTGGTCGGTATATCAAGCTCATCCATTTTTCTATAGAGAGATGATAACCCGATTTCAAGAGCTTTAGCAGCTTCCTCTTTATTATATTCATATTTTTTGATTGTTTTAAGAATATGCTCTCGCTCAAAGTTGCGGAGAGCATCCTTTAATGAATCGGGATAACCTGTATCAATATTATCGGTTCTGAAATAATCTGCCAGATCATTTATTGTTAACATTTCCTTATTACAGAAAATGATTGCGCGTTCAATAACGTTTTCTAATTCTCTAACACCTCCGCGCCAATCGTGGGCAATTAATGCTTTCATTGTTTGATTATCCGCACCGATTACTTTTTTCCCCATTTCGTTGCTGTATCGTTCAATAAAATGATTGACAAGAATCGGGATATCGTCTTTCCTTTCGTTTAATGTAGGTAATTTAATTTCAACAACGTTCAATCTGTAAAACAGGTCTTCTCTAAATTCGCCCGATTTAGTTTTCTCGAATAGATTCTGGTTTGTAGCAGCAATAATTCTTACATCTGTACTTACAGGTTTTGTACCGCCGACCGGGAAAAATTCTTTATCTTCTATAGCTCTTAAGAGTTTAACCTGCATACTGAGAGGCAGATCGGCAATTTCATCAAGGAATAATGTACCGCCATCTGCAACTTTAAAAAGTCCTTGCTTATCATCTGCAGCACCTGTAAATGCTCCTTTTTTATGACCAAAAAGTTCACTCTCAATTAAATTTTCGGAAATAGCTCCGCAATTAATAGGAAGAAAAATTCTATCCTTTCTTTTACTATTAAAATGAATTGCCTTGGCAACAAGTTCTTTTCCCGTTCCGCTCTTGCCTTGAATAAGAACATTGCTATTTGTAGGAGCAACCTGAGTTATAATATCAAAAACTTTTTTCATCGGTTCGCTCTTACCAATTAAATTAGTAAATCCTGTATCGGAAGAGATCCGCTGGCGTAAATATTTATTTTCGGAAGCAAGTTTTTTGTAATCAATTAATTTTTTTATCCGGAAAATCACATCGTCAAATTCAACAGGTTTTATCAGGTAATCGTATGCGCCGTTTCTTAGTGCATATATTGCTGTTTTTACGGATGCGTAAGCTGTCATAATTATAAAAAACGAATCGGGTGCAATTTTGGTTGAAGTCTCCAAAAGTTGCATTCCGTCTACTTTTGGCATTTTAATATCGGTGATAACAATATCAAAATTTTCTGCTTCTATTTTCTGCAAAGCTTCTTCTCCATCACTTGCAACATCCGTTAAGTATCCTTCTTCATCAAGAATAAGTTTTAATGAGTCGCGGATATTTTTTTCATCATCGGCAATTAAAATTTTTGCTGACATTTATGCTCCGTTAAATTTTTTCTAAAGGTAATATAATAGTGAATTTACTTCCCTCATTAATTTTACTTTCAACTTTTATCTCGCCGTTGAATCGTTTTATGATTCCATAACTTACAGAAAGCCCGAGACCGGTGCCTTTACCAACTTCCTTGGTTGTAAAGAACGGATCGAATATTTTTTCCATTACTGAAGAATCCATACCGCAACCATCGTCTTCAATTTCAATAAAAATATTATTGCTATCGTGATAAGACTTTATATTTATATTTCCCGTGCCCTCTATTGCATCAATAGCGTTTATAAGTATGTTTAC
>CAZEBL010000061.1:0-13184 GCA_964510325.1 uncultured Melioribacter sp.
TTTTAGAGAGTTCTGCCGACTGAAATGACCACTTAAGAGGAGGATTAAATTTACAATTTAGAATTTCATCAACAATTTCGGAGGATAATTTACTTTTATCAGTACTATAGAAATCACCGCTAAACCAATCGGATTCATCACCGGACTTACAACTGAATAATAAAACCAGTGCAGAAATCAGAAGTATTTTGTTTATTACTCTTACTTTATTCTTTGTCATTTTTCTAAATGTAATATAAGAACTGGACAAATTTACACAAAATGTTTTACTAAAATGGAATTGGACCTTTATAAGTTTTACCAAAATTTGAAACTCCACATGTAAGTTTATATCTTTGCAACGAAATTTGAAATAGAAATGAAATATATCAATTACCAAAAAATAACAGGCAGAAAAAATCTGCGTAACTTCCTATCATCCCGCCTCGAAGAGGTCTTTTAATTTCATTATCCAATCCGGCTATCATTTATTTAACTTTTATTTTAAGGAGGAATCCGGCTATGGATAATCTGGGTTATACCAAAATTCAAACAGAAATAAATGCTGCAAATGTTCATGATATATTAAAGAAATCAATGTTGATTGATGGCTTTGACCTTGTGCTTGATTTAAAGCGAAGCCATGGTTTAACTATTGTAGATGAGAAAACAAATGAGGAGTATTTAGATTTCTTTTCATTCTTTGCATCTTCACCTGTTGGTCTCAATCATCCATCCATCAATAATCCGGAATTCCGTGACGAACTTTCTGTTGTAGCAATGAATAAACCATCCAATTCGGATATTTATACGGTTGAAATGGCAAGGTTTGTTGATACATTTACAAGAATTGCTAAACCTGATCATTTCAAACATCTCTTTTTTATTGATGGCGGAGCGCTTGCAATTGAAAACGGTTTAAAGGTTGCATTCGATTGGAAAGTAAGGAAGAACTTTTTAAAAGGTTACAGCGAAGAAAAAGGTCATCAGGTAATCCACTTTAAGGAGGCATTTCACGGAAGATCAGGTTATACTATGTCCCTTACAAATACCGACCCGGCAAAGATTAATTACTTCCCTAAGTTTAAGTGGCCAAGAATTATCAATCCCAAAATTAAATTTCCTCTTGAAGATAATTTAAGTGAAATTATTAAACTTGAAGGACAAGCACTTAACGAAATTCATGAATCAATAAAAAATAATCCTGATGATATTGCAGTAATTATTATTGAACCGATACAATGCGAAGGTGGCGATAATTTCTTTAGAAAAGAGTTTTTTGTTAAACTAAGAGAAATTGCAGACGAAAATGATATTCTTTTGATGTTTGATGAAGTTCAAACTGGTATTGGTATGACTGGTAAAATGTGGGCATATGAACATTATGTTGAACCCGATATTATTGGTTTCGGTAAGAAAACCCAGATTTGCGGAATAATGGTCTCTGATAGAATTGATGATGTTCATGAGAATGTATTCAGAACATCAAGCCGAATTAATTCTACATGGGGAGGAAATATTGTTGATATGGTAAGATCACGAAAGAACCTGGAAATTATTGAAGAAGAAAATCTTGTTGAAAATTCTAAGATTGTCGGTGAGTATCTATTAGAAAATTTGATTGACATTCAGAATGAATTCCCAAAATTAGTTTTTCAAGCAAGAGGACTCGGATTACTATGTGCTTTTGATATGCCAAATCCTGATGTAAGAAAAAAATTCTTAACACAATTATATAACAACAAAATGATTATGCTCGGTTGCGGTGTTAAGACTGTCCGATTTAGAACACCTCTAATTGTTACCAAGGAGGAAATCGATAAAGGCGTTTCAATTATCAAAAAAGTCCTGAGTACGATGTAGAATGTATAATCCACAATGAATAATGTATAATTCAGAATTTATTATTAATTATTATGCTATAGTATTAATTTTCCATTATACATTTTGCATTATACATTACAGGTGATATGGTGTCAAAATTATTTGTAGTTGCAACTCCTATTGGCAATCTTTCCGATATTACATTCCGTGCAGTAGAAACATTGAAATCAGTTGATCTTATAATCTGCGAAGATACTCGCGTTACGAAAATTCTTTTAGATCATTATCAAATTAGTAAACCGTTATTTGTTATCAATGCACAAAACGAATCCAGAAAGATTCCAGAGGTTATAGAAAAAATAAAAGCAGGATTAAACTGTGCTTTTGTTTCGGATGCCGGGACACCATCAATTTCTGACCCCGGAACACGCGTTGTAAATGCAGCAATTAAAGATGGAATTGAAGTGATTGGTATTCCCGGTCCAAGTGCTGTAACACTTGCATTAAGTATAAGCGGATTACCAACTGATGCTTTTGTGTTTGAGGGGTTTCTTCCTCAGAAAAAAGGTCGGCAATCTAAATTGAAAGAATTAGCAAAAGAAGAAAGAACAATAGTTTTGTACGAATCTACTTACCGTATTGAAAAGTTAATGAATGAATTGAATGAACATTTTCCCGATAGACAAATTGCCGTTTGCAGAGAATTAACAAAAAAGTTTGAAGAGGTATGGCGCGGTACTGCTTCAGAAATATTATCTGATTTTAGCAATAAAGTTACCAAAGGCGAATTTGTTGTAATAATATCACCTGGATATTTTAAAATGTAGAGACGCACCGTGTGCGTCTCTGCAAAAAGACAATTTGATACGATAAAACTTGTCACTTAAGAAATATGCATTAATATGGACACAATTTTATGACAAAATTCAAAAACAGTTTCCGAATAGAATCAACCAGATTGAAAGGATGGGATTATTCAAAACCTTGGTGGTATTATGTTACAATAAACACACAGCATAATATTGAATATTTTGGAACAATTGTAAAAGGCAAAATGGTTTTGAACGAATTGGGTAAAATTCCAGAGCAAGAATGGTTAAAGACAAAAGAATTTAGAAAAAATGTTGATTTGGATTATTATGTAGTTATGCCAAATCATATTCACGGGATAATAATAATTAATGGATCAGAAGTAGAGACGCACCGAGTGCATCTCGAAAATAAAAATGATGTTTTAGGAGACGCGTTCGACGCGTCTTTACGCATTGTTAGAAATTGTTTGAGTGATATTATTCGTGGTTTTAAATCCTCTGTGACTAAACAGATTCACCAAATTGGTTTCATCAATTTTATCTGGCAAGCACGTTCTTACAATAGAATTATTCGAAATGAAAAAGAACTATTTCAAATAAGAAAATACATCGAACAAAATCCCTTAAAATGGGAAATCGAAAAAAACAATCCAGAAAATTTTTGAATTATAAAATATTTGAAGTTTCTATTGATTTTTTTTAATACATGAGAAGCAGTTTAAACACTTTAATAGAATTCAAAGTATTACATTATTGTAAGGTCCAGGTACAGAACAAATCACCAGAAAATTATTCCGAATAGTATTGAATTAATGAATGGACTTCATAATTCTTCAGCTTATCTCTTCCGTTCAGAAAGTTCAGTTCAATTAAAAATGAAATTTGTGCAACTTTACCACCTAATTTCTCAACTAGCTTAATAGCGGCTTCCATCGTGCCACCGGTTGCTAATAGATCATCATGGAGCAAGACAACATCGCCAGGTTCTATCGCATCTTTGTGTATCTCTATTGAATCCGTTCCATATTCAAGCGAGTAAGATTCGGATATTACTTCCGCCGGTAATTTCCCAGGTTTACGGATCGGTACAAATCCAGCGTTTAATTTTTGAGCTAATAGTCCTCCCAGGATAAAACCACGAGATTCAATTCCAGCTACTTTAGTTATCTTCTTATTTTTAGCAAGGTTATAAAGTTCTTCTGCTGCTAAAGAAAGTGCTTCCGATTTTTTTAGTAATGTTGTAATATCCTTAAAAACAATCCCCTTTTTTGGAAAATCGGGAACGTCCCGGATGGTATCTTTAAGATTCATATTTACTCCGAGTACTCATTTTGAATTAATTTATAATTCTGCAATTCATGCAAATATTTTAATAATATCTCTTCTATGGGAGCATAATGCAATTGTTTGTACAACTCAATCCTTACTTCTTTAGATTTTGGTAAACCCTTCAGATAACCGGCATAATACTTCCTAAATGGTAAAATTGCATCACGTTCATACTTAATGTCAAGAGAGTATTTAAGATGCCGTAAACAAGTGGAAATTCTCTCGTCAATAGAGACTTCTTCAAATGAAGTTCCATTAAACAACATTTTGGCTTCTCTAAAGATCCATGGATGTTCAATCGCACCACGTGCAATCATAACTGCATCCGCATTAGTTTCATTGAATGCCCTAATAACATCATTAACTGTAAAGACTCCCCCGTTCAACGCAACAGGAATTTTTACTACCTCTTTTACTTTAGGTATCCACGACCAATCGGCTTCACCGCTATTTCCCTGAACTTTTGTGCGACAGTGTAAAGTAAGAGCAGCAGCGCCAGCGTCTTCAATTCTTTTAGCAACATCTAAAATATTGATAGAATTATTATCCCATCCAATTCTTGTTTTAACTGTTACAGGAACTGATACTGCTTTAACAATACTTTCAACCATCGTTTGCATATAGCATGGATCTTTCAACAATCCGGCACCAGCACCACGTCCAGCAATTTTCTTAACCCAGCACCCAGCATTAATATCAATTATATCCGGATTTTTCTCTTCAGCAATTTTTGCAGCTTGAATCATCGGTTCGAGATTACCGCCATAAATCTGAATTCCTACGGGTCTTTCCTCTTCAGTAATCTCAAGTTTCTTTTCGGTTTTTTTATTCGAACGGATTAATCCATCAGAATTTACAAATTCTGTATAAACAACATCAGCACCAAACTCTTTACAAATTCTTCTAAATGCAATATCAGTTACATCTTCCATCGGAGCCAATAACAGTGCACTGTTCAATTCTATTTTGCCTACTTTAAACATTTTTTTCCTCAATTAATCTTTTTTCGTTTAGCAAAAAGAAGGCAAGTAGAAATGTGATTAATGTAAAAGCAGCACCTGTTAAAAATGGAAACTGATAACCAAAGAAATCGTAAGCAAATCCACCCCACAAAGGACCAAGTACTCTTGCAAATGCAGAGAATGATTGATTAATTCCAAGTATTGCACCCTGTTCGTGTTCTGGTGAATATCGTGATATCATACTTAAAATAGTTGGCTGAAGTATTCCGGTTCCAATAGAAAGAATTGAAATTACAATCGCAACTCCAAGAAAATTATTCCCGTAAGGAAGAAATCCAAGACCAATCATCATACATAACGATCCGGCTAATACTAAATTTCTGTAGCTGAATTTGTTTGAGAGTAGCCGCATTAATCCGCCTTGAATTAACGCTCCAATAATTCCGGAAATTCCAAATAACATTCCAGTTTGCTGATCTGAAAAATGATATACTTTATAACCGAGAATTGCAAATGTGCCATAGATGTTAGCCATTGAAAAAATTATTATGAAAAAGAGTATAATTAAAAATCCAATACTCGGGTGAGCAATAACTTTTTTTGTATAACTTAAATCGAACAGTTTAAGAGAAATTTTTGAATCACTTTTTTTATTTAGATTAGATTCCGGCAGCATAAAAAGAGCGAATGTAAATGCCAGCATAGTAAAAGTTGCACTTCCATAACCGGCAACGTGATAACCATACTTCGAAAGCAATGCACCAATTAATGGTCCGAATACAAATCCAAGTCCAAATGCCGCACCAATAATTCCCATCCCTTTACTGCGTTCTTCTTTAGAAGTAATATCTGCAATGTATGCCTGGGCAACACCAATGTTACTCCCGCCAAATCCAGCTATCATACGGGATAAAAATAAAATCAGAAATGAATTGGAAAAACTGAACATCAGATATGATGAAGCGGTTAATAATTGTGTTACTAATATTACGGGTCTTCTTCCTATCCTATCCGATAATCTTCCAAGAATAGGATTAAAGAAAAATTGTATTAATGAATAGATAGCAACTATCGCTCCAATACCAAAATCGGAGATATTAAGATTTTTACTTGCAAAAGTTGGGAGAATCGGAATTAAAATTCCAAAACCCATTAAGTCGATAAAGACAGTAATAAATATAATGCTTAGAGAAGCTTTATTTTTCATTAAATGTTTTCTTTCGTGTGCGCAAAGATATGAAAATCAGATTCATTTTTTGAATAGAATTTCCATCGTATCGTTATAACTTTCGATTAGTTTTTGCTTATCGGATTTAGACAAATAATCAGGAAATCTACTAAGTAAAGTTGTATCCGAAGGTAAGATTGCATATTGATTTTTCCCGTTAACTATACCTTTAAAGACCCATGTTGGAATAACAGAGAAATCTTTAATCCAAATAGAATCTTTGTCAGCATTTTTTTTAATCTCAAGATTCAAAATTACACCCGCATCAGAGTAACGCCATCTTTGATTCGAAATAAAATTACCCAATGAATAAGCAACGAATCCTTTTTTAAGTTTTCCAATTGATTTTTCTTTGAAACGTACCGGTTGAATAACATGTGGATGGCTTCCTATAATTATATCAGCTCCATAATTAAACGTCTTGTTCGCAATCTCTTCCTGAAATTTCGAAGGCATTCGGGAATATTCTTCACCAAAGTGATAGTAAACTAAAATCAGGTCAACATTCTTTTCGGTCATTGCAGTTACATCTTTTTTTATAATGCTAGTATCGATAACATTAACTAAATATTTTTTTGATTTAGGTAAGAAATTTCCGTTCAATCCATATGTATAGCTAAGGATACCAAGTTTCAAACCATTTTTCTCAACTACCAAAAAGGAATCTCTTGAATGTTGAGAAAGGTAGGTACCGATATTAACGAGGTCCCTGTTCTTTATTTGCCTGATGGTTCTTTCTACTCCCTTTACTCCTCTATCCAGACTATGATTGTTTGATGTGAATAAAATATCGAATCCGGAAAATTTGAGAGCATCCAATAATTCATCAGGTGAATTAAATAATGGGTAGCCAGAATATTTTTCTGATTTACCGGCTATAACTGTTTCGAGATTACCAAATGTTATGTCGGAATCCGCTAAATAGTGTTGAACAATTTTGAATGTTGGGGAAAAATCGAAGCTGTCACTACCAATTTTAGCATACTCCATTTGTGGAGTATGACACATAATATCGCCAACAAAACTCAATTTAACAGTAATTGTCGAATCTTCGGAGTTAGAATAAGTAATTATTGAAGATTGCTTTTGAGAGCCTAGAATTAAAAATAAAAGTAAGATGGGTAGAAATAATTTGCAGATAATTTTCATAGCTTATAAAAAAAGCTGGATTAATAATTAATCCAGCTTTTCAAAAGTTAGCAACTAAATTAGTTGGAAGGTTTTTCACCCTTTCTCTGTGCTTTAACTTCCTGGATTTCATTTCTCATATCTTGAGCCAGTCTTTTTAATTCGCTAAGCCCTTTTCTTAAACGTGTTCCGGCTGCAGACTGACCTTTTTCGTAAAACTTTGTTACATCTACTTCGAGAGTTTTTAAGAATTCAATCAGATTTTGATATTTCTGCATAGGTACCTCCTTTTAGGTTGTGATAAGAAATTAATTAGTAATTGTATTTTCGAGTACTATTTCTGCAATATCTTTAACAAGGACTTGATCCGATTTTTCAATTGATTTTAGACCATCCGACATCATCGTCATACAAAACGGACAAGCTGAAGCAATAGTATCAGCTTTTGTTCTTACTGCTTCTTCAGTTCTATTGATATTAATTCTGGTTCCATCTGTTTCTTCTAAAAACATTCTACCACCGCCGGCACCACAACAAAATCCTTTATCTTTATTTCTTTCCATTTCGACTAATTCAACACCATTAAGCTTTTTCAGTGGTAATCTTGGTTCTTCATAAATGTTGTTATATCTGCCTAAATAACAAGAATCGTGAAAAGTTATTTTGGATTTTTCACTTTCAGATCTAAGCTTAATCTTACCTTCATTTACCAAATTAGAAATTAATTCAGAATGATGTATCACCTCGTAATTTCCACCAAATTGCGGAAATTCATTTTTTAGAGAATTATAACAATGGGGACAGCCAGTAACTATTTTTTTTACTCCATAATTATTTAGAGTTTCTACATTTTCCTGCATAAGCATCTGGGCTAAATACTCATTACCAAGCCTCCGAGCAGTATCACCATTGCATTTTTCTTCATTTCCGAGGATTCTGAAATCAATATTAGCAATTTGCATCAATTTAGCAATCGATTTTGTTACTTTTTGATACCGGGCATCAAATGAACCAGCACAACCAACCCAGAATAAATACTCCCCTTCACTATCCTCTGCCAATGTTTTGATTCCCATACCTTCAGCCCAATTGGCTCTATCCTGTGGATTAAACGCCCAAGGTGAAAAGTTAGTCTCAATATTCTTGAACACAGCATTCAACTCAGGTGGAAAGTTTGATTCCATCAATACTAGATGCCTTCGCATATCAACAATTGAATCAACATGTTCAATTGTAACCGGGCATTCATACACACAAGCGTTACAGGTAGTACATGCCCATAATTCTTCATCTGTTATGTAATCGTGAACTAAAGTTTGTGATAGTAATGAATTTTCCTCAATTCCTTTAATTACTAATGGGGCTTTTTCTTCAGTTCTTCTTCTTATATCAACAATAATTTTTCTTGGTGATAATGCTTTGCCGGTATTTGCAGCCGGACATACAGATGTGCATCTTCCGCATTCAGTACAAGCAAATCCATCTAAAATTTGTTTCCAGGATAAATGTTCAAAATCTGCGGCTCCATATTGCGAAACATTTTCATCTTCCAGATTTATTTTCTTAAGTGAATACTTTTCTCTACCAAGTTTATTGAAATAAACATTTGGTATTGAAGTTACTACATGAAAATGTTTTGAGTACGGAAGAAAATTTAAAAATCCAAATACAAATAGAATATGAGCCCACCAGAATATCTCATAGAATAGATTTGCGTTACTACTTGCTTCTGTATAGAACAGAGAACTTAAATAAACTGAAATCGGACGGACTTCATAATCAGCTAATATAAAATTATTTCTAGCAATGTGTGATATGTTTTGACCGAACATAGAGATAACAACACCAAGTATAAGCAGTAGAATTACTGCGGCATCTAAATTTCCTTCTTTTCCAACATCAAGTCTCTTAACTTTTTGAATAAATCTTCTATAAAGCGCAAACAGAACTGATATTATTACAAAAATCCCAACAACATCCTGAATGATTGTTATTAAAGAAAAGATAGGTCCAAGAAATTCAAGTGAAAACGGTGAATAAAATCCCTGAATGATCGATTCTATTACAGCAAAAAGGAAAAGTATAAAACCCCAAAAGATTAAAAAGTGAATAGTGCCGGCAACGGGATCGCGCAACAACTTCGATTGACCAAAAGCAATTTTTAATACGTTTTTAATTCTTTGTGATGGGTTATCAAATCGGTTTTCCTTTTGACCTAACAGAATATACGCAAGAATTCTTCTTAGATTGAATATGAAGAAACCAATTGCCGCAATAAATACAAATACAAATACTATATTTTTTATTGTCATTAGGTAAATTTCTTTAACTAGTTAGGCAGTCGCGGATATTTTTTAGAGAACGCCTTATAAATACTTATCGCAGCAGAAATTTTAATTACATCCCAAATCGAAAAAATTATTGCACCGCTGAATAATGCTTTATTCATATCTCCGCTTAGAAAGAGAGAGAGAAATAGTGAACCTGATAAAAGGATTATCAAAGCTCCGGTTATCATTGATAGTACAATCATCCAGTTTGTAGATTTCTTTTCAATTAAGTAACCAACTACATACGCAGCAATCGGAAAAGCCATCAAATAACCACCAGTTGGACCAATTAACCTTGCAAATCCAAAACTGTATTCGGCAAAAACCGGCAAACCGATCGTTCCGGCTGCAAGGTAAAATACCTGACTTATCATACCATTACGAGATCCAAGAAACGCTCCGGAAAGTAATACAATCATAGTCTGTAATGTAAACGGAACAGGTTGAACCGGAATTACAACCTGTGCGCTTAAAAATGTTAATACAGAAAATGATAAGATCCAGAAAACTTGCGATTCTTTTAATTTGCTAAAAATTCCAATTAGGGAATTTGACTTTGCATTTTGTTTTACTGACATATATTCCTCGTTATAATGTTAAATTTTTCTCGAAAAAAAGAGCTGTTTTATTCAGCAATTTTTCAAATTTCTCATTTGTTTCAGAGAACGGATGAGTAATATCAAACGTATGGCCTGTCCCAAAAATCTTATAAAACTCTGTTTTCGATTTATCTGCCCAGGAATAGATTTGCTCTGCTTCGGCAATTGGTACAGCTAAATCCTGTTCTCCATGAGCAATTAATAAAGAACATTTCAAATTTCTTACAGATTTTTCTAAATTCAAAGTGTCAGCTGAATTTTTTTCAATATCTTCAAGTAATGTTGAGTTTAACCTCATTAACTGATTAGTCCGGGTATTAAGTACTTCAAAATACCCTTTTTTACGCCATTCAGATTTTTGTCTTTCAGAATATCGATCCAGTTTAGAAATTGAAGCCCATAATGCTACCGCGTTAATGTCATTTCGTTTACTTACTGTTAATAAAGCGACTGCCCCTCCTCTACTGTGCCCTAAAATACCAATTTTACCATTAATTTCTAAATCCAAAGACCCATTTTTCAATAAATCGATTATCTCGGCAAGTTCAGATACTTCCAATGAAATAGTATTATTTGCAAACTTATCAAGTTCTGTAAATTCTATTTTATTATTGCCAATACCATTATGGGAAAAATTAAATGAGACAACTAAAAATCCTCTATCCGAAAAATACTTAGATAAATAAGGCCCAAATCCCCAATCCTTAAATCCCTTAAAACCATGAACGAAAATTATAGCGTTTGAAAAGAATAATTTTTCGTTTAAGTAAGTAGAGATTTGAAGCTGATTCCCTTTCGAAGTAGTTAGATTGAATTCTTTAATCATACTGATCGAAATATGGCTATTATGAGCTGTAAAGTCAAGAATTCTAATTAAAGAGCATAAAATACCGGGATGATATTTTGTTCCTTAATAATGAAATTCCTTTTAAGAACTAATTTAGTTTATTTAGCCATTGCTTAGGTTACAATTTATTCAACATGATTTTTGTTTGTTGTTCGGGGAAAATTCAGATGGCAAAAATTTTGGTAATTCCTTCTATCGATATTCAGAATGGTAAAACAGTCCGTGTAGTTCAGGGACTTCCTGAATTAGGATGTAAAGAATATGGAAGTGATCCGGTAGAAATGGCAATGATCTGGAGAGCTGAAAACGCTAAATGTATTCATGTTGTTGATTTTGATGCTTCGCATTTCCACACAAAACAAAATTTTGATATAATAAGAAAAATGTGTGAATCTGTCATTATTCCGGTTGAACTTGGTGGAGGAATAAGGACCTATGATGACGCAAAAGAACTATTTGAACTGGGTATTTCGCGCATTGTAATTGGAACATTAGCGTTTGAAAAACCAAGAGAATTTATAAGAATTCTTGATGAATTTACTCCCAACAAAGTAGTTGCTGCAATCGATGTTATTGATAACGAAGTTGTAACAAGAGGAAGACAACAAAGAACACATCTTAGACCGGTTGATTATGCCAAGTTTCTAAAATCTGTTGGTACTGAAAGGATGATAATTACCGACGTAAAAACCAACGGCATGCTATCGGGACCTAATATTGAATTGACAAAAGAAATAGCAAGTGTTACTGAAAGAAAGATAACCCATTCCGGGGGAATAGGGGGATTCGAAGATTTAATGATGCTACAGAGGGAAGCCGGTGATATTGTAGATTCGGTAATTATCGGAAGAGCATTATACGAGAATAAATTCCCCTGTCAAAAAATCTGGCGCGTTGCAGAATCAGGTATTTTTAATTAAGAGGTAAACATGAATAATGATTACAAATCTGTGAAGAGTAGCTTCTGGTCGAACCTTTTTAAAACGCCTACAAAAAAAGATCAGTTGGAAGATATTATGCTTTCGATGGCTCCATTCAAAAACCTGGATCAGAAATATTTTAAAATCTTATTTAAGTTAATCCACAACAGAGTTTACTCTCCTAATGAATACATTTTTATGCAGAATGACCCCGGCATTGGACTTTACTTAATTCTAAAGGGTGAAGTACTGATAACTTATGAAACTGAAGATGGAGAGAGATTTGATTTAGCAAATCTTTCTAATGGAGATTTTTTTGGAGAACTTGCATTGTTAGATGAAGATAAACGTTCTGCTTCTGCAATTGCCATGAAAGAATCTCAACTTGCTGTAATTTTTAAACCTGATCTTGATGAATTTATTGATGCACACCCAAAAGAAGGAATTAAAATTCTAAGAGGGATTTCGCAAATACTTGCAACCCGTCTAAGGAATATTAACATGGATTATATAACTCTTTACAATAATATTAGAAATAAATAAATGGAGGATCTATGAAACTGATTAAAAATATCCTCGTACCAATCGACTTTTCGGATTATTCTAAAAACGCATTACGTTATGCAGTTCAATTTGCTAAAAACTTTCAAGCAAAAATGTATTTGATTTATGTTGTTGAACCAATGATTTATCCGGCCGATTTTAGTATGGGTCAGGTTGCTATTCCTTCTATGGATGCTGATTTGCAGAACCGAGCTGAAGAAGAATTAAAAAATCTAGCCAATAGCTTTATAGATTCCTCCCTGGAGATAGAAACATTGATTAAAACGGGTAAACCATTTGTGGAGATTAATGAGACTGCAAAAGAGATTGATGCAGATTTAATAATAATGGCTACACATGGTCATACCGGAGTTGAACATTTATTATTCGGTAGCACTGCCGAGAAAGTTGTTAGAAAAGCTCCATGTCCAGTTCTAACTTTACGTGAACCGATAAAAGGATTTTCATTTAGTAATAAATCAAAATGATTTATGAAAAAATTGCCAGTAAAGCGATTAGCAAAAATCCTTGAAAATAATAAGTCCGGCAGCAGTGAAATTCTTATTGAACTTCATAATCACCTGAAAAAGGAACAGAAATTATTCTCTTTATTACCTGAATTAATTGCAATTACAAAAAAGCAATTCATCTCCTTTCAGAATATTCAATTATATCTTGATGAA
>CAZEBL010000062.1:0-13089 GCA_964510325.1 uncultured Melioribacter sp.
CCTTTTACACTTTCAATTTTTTCGAATTTCTGGATCATTAACGCCACCATTTATCTATTAATTTATCAAGTTCAGCCGGCGGCAGTTCCGGTTTATCATACATATTTTTAATTTCTCTCTGCCGCAATGCTTCGAATAATGAAACGGCTGTTGCAACAGAAGCATTCAAGCTCTGAATCATTCCTTTCATTGGGATGTAAAAAATTCCATCAGATTTGTTTTTCATTTCATCGGAAACGCCTCGGTGCTCATTCCCAATTACTATTGCAACTTTTCCAGTAAGATCCAGCTGGTATAAACTTTTTGCATCAGGATCTAAGAAGCTCGAGTAAATTGTAAATCCATCTTTTTTTAATGATGATACACATTCGTCAACGGATTTAAACTTTTCTATTTCAACCCATTTACTCGCTGAAGCAGAAGAGATCCTACTTAGTTTTGGAAAGCTCTCAATTGTGTAGAGTAAATATACTTTGAATATACCTACAGCATCGCAAGACCTGATTATAGCACTAACATTATGCGAATCGTGTATATTCTCTATTACTATAGTTAGAGAAAACTGGCGGGCACTTGCTGCTTTAGTAATCTTCTGTAATCGTTTTTCGGTCAGAAATTTGCGCATTTCACTTATCAAAAATAATCTTATATACTTTTCTCAAACCTTCTTTACGTGCAAGATCAACTTTTATTTTGAAGTTCATATCGACCTGAATGTAAAAGCGGAAAAGTTCAAGTGTTTTTGTAATTGCATCATCTTCATTATGCGCCCAGCTTTCACAACCTTTAATTGATGGTATTTCAGTTGAATAGCCGTCATCGGATTGTTGAACGATTAAATCGAGAACCACTAATACCCACCCGCTGCTGATTTTTCCCCCTTAACAATTTTAACACTGGCACTGGCACCAATTCTATCGGCTCCGCTTTCAATCATTAATTTAGCATCTTCAGCAGTTCTAATTCCACCTGAAGCTTTAACACCAACTGCCGTACCAACAACATATCTCATTAATGCAACATCACCGGCAGTAGCACCACCCTTACTAAATCCTGTAGATGTTTTAACAAAATCTGCTTTTGCTTCTTTACTAAGCAAACATGCTTTTATTTTTTCTTCATCGGTTAATAATGCAGTTTCTAATATTACCTTACATACCGCATTGTGTCTTTTAGCAGAAAGTACAACCTGGTTAATATCATTAAAAACATACTCGTAATTTTTTTGTTTAAGCATACCGATATTAATAACCATATCAATTTCTTGGGCACCGCTATTCAACGCCTGTTCAGCTTCGGCTTTTTTTATTTCGGTTGTAGTTGCACCAAGAGGAAACCCTATAACTGTACAAACCTTTACTGTACTTCCTCTTAATAGTTCTTTGCAAAGAGAAACGTAACATGGATTAATGCAAACAGAAACAAAATTATACGTCCGTGCTTCTTCACATAGTTTTTTAATTTCATCGGGTGTAGCTTCGGGTTTAAGGAGCGTATGGTCAATCATTCTTGCAACATTAGTATCAACAAGCTCGTTACCAACCCCTAATCCAGCGGCAATTCTATCTGCACCATTACTAATTATATTTTTTACAGCCGTAGGTTGATCAACAACATTTCTCTCCCAACCGATACACGAACCTGTAGTGCAGTAAAAATCCTGTAAAGATTTTTCGATAAAAACCTGACTTACAACCTTATCAATAATTGATGAGTCCATTTTAATTCCCTGATTGAAAATTTAGATATGCGTGATATGTATTTTTTAATAGCATCGCTATTGTCATTGGTCCAACCCCTCCGGGTACAGGCGTAATATAAGAAGCAATCTTCTCAACACTTATAAAATCTACATCGCCTACAATTCTATAACCTTTTGCTGCTGATGAATCTTCAATTCTGTTAATTCCAACATCAATTACAACTGCTCCTTCTTTAACCATACTGCTTGTAACAAAGTTAGCTTTACCGATTGCAGCAATTAAAATATCTGCCCTTTTTGTAAACTGCGTAAGGTCTTTGGCAGCACTATGACAAACAGTAACAATTGAATTTGCACCTTCTTTTTTCTGAACAAGCATATTAGCTACTGGTTTGCCCACAATGTTACTTCTACCAACAACTACAACATGTTTACCTGAAGTTGAAATTTGATATCGCCTTAATAATTCTAAGATACCATATGGAGTGCATGGGTAAAATGTAGAGTGACCAGTTACAAGTTTACCAACATTTATTGGGTGGAATCCATCAACATCTTTTTTAGGGTCTATTGATTCGATAATTTTTTGTTCATTTATATTTCCGGGTAACGGTAACTGGACTAATATTCCGTGATAATTGCTATCAAGATTATAATGTTCGATTAAACCCAGTAATTCCTTCTCACTTATACCGGATGAAAGTTTTTCAATTTTAGAAAGCATCCCGATTTCAATACAAGATTTACTTTTTGAAGTTACATAAGAAAGTGATGCCGGATTTTCGCCTACTAAAATTGTGACCAATCCCGGAACAGGTTTACCATCTTTTTTTAATAAACCGATTTTCTCTTTTAATTCTTCTTTAATTGCTTGTGCATTTTTTTTACCATCAATTAAAATTGCCATAAGATTTTATCTAATTTTGATCTGCAATTGCTTTTATTTTTTTATCGAACTCGGGTAAAAATATTCTTTCTACTTCAAGAGCTTTGCCGGTATCAGTATCAACCTTTACAAACAGACCGCATAGATGAACATTATCTGTTGCAGTTTGATATTTTTGAGGCGTCTGGTATAAGAACCGGTTAATTGCCGCATCTGTTTTCATTCCAATAACTGAATCATAAGGACCTGTCATTCCGCAATCTGTGATGTATGCAGTCCCACTCGGAAAAATTCTTTCGTCCGAAGTTTGAACATGAGTATGTGTTCCCACAATCGCAGAGACTTTTCCGTCGAGGTAATTAGCTAAAGCAAGCTTTTCTGCAGTGGCTTCGGCATGAAAATCAATAAATATTACTTTTGTTTCTTGCTTCAATTTAGGTAGAACCCAATCTGCTGATCTGAAAGGGCAATCGATTGGAGCCATGTATGCCCGCCCCTGTAAATTAAGAACAGCTATTTTGCCTTTAAGACTATCAACAAAGCAATATCCATTACCAATCGTTCCTTTCGGATAATTTAGGGGACGAATTACACGAGGTTCTCTCTTCAAATATTCCTGTGATTGATGTTTATCCCATGTATGATTTCCGCCGGTAATTGCATTAACCCCAAGGTCGAACAACTGTTTTGCTTCCTTCTCGGTGCATCCTTTTCCATCGGATAGATTTTCACCGTTTACAATAGTCACATCAACCCTGTATTTTTTCTGCAATCCGGGGAGCCACATTTGAACAATGTTTAATCCCGGTTGTCCTATAATGTCGCCGATAAAAAGTAAATTTATATTCATTTTGTTTTCTCTTTGATTGAAATATATTGAAAATAGCCCGAATAATGAAACTAACAGCCGATTATCTTAACGTTTAGTGTATAAATGGCATTATAATTTTATGTGATTATTTCATTTTAGTTAAATTTGCTGCATGAAAAAGAACTTCTCTACTAACGGAAATATTTTAAAAGAACTTCCCTTTGAAGAAGCAGAGTATTGTGTTTTCGATTTTGAAACTACCGGAACATCTGCAAGATTAGAAAAAGTTATTGAGATTGGGATTACGAAAATAAAAAAGGGAAAAATTGTCGATACATTTCAGTCATATATTAACCCGGGCAGATTCGTTCCTTACAATATTACCCTATTAACCGGAATAACAAACGAAGATGTAAAGGACGCTCCATATTTTGAAGAAGTAATAAATGATATAAAAGATTTTATAGGTAGTTCTGTGCTGGTTGCACATAATCTTAGTTTCGACTACTCGTTCTTAAAAAATGAATGTGAACAGGCGAGAATTGAATTACCGGGTAATTCAGCTATCTGCACCTTAAAAATTGCAAAGAGGATCTTTCCGCATCTACCAAGTAGATCGTTAGGTAATTTATCCAAGTCATTAAAAATCAGACATAGGAATGTTCATCGCGGACTCGGTGATGCAACAGCAACAGCAAAAATTCTATTAAAGATGTTTAAGATTTTACGAGATGAATATAACATAGATTCTTTAAGCGATCTTATTTACTTTCAGAATATACCTTCCGGTGCACCGTTTAAGATGATTAAGAAAAAATTAGCCGATGATTATTCCTCTGTTCCCGAAGACCCTGGTATTTACTTTTTTAGAAATTCTAAAGGAGACACCATCTATATCGGTAAGGCAAAATCTCTTAAGCAAAGGGTCAGTAATTATTTTACAAGTAACTCCCCCAGAAAGACGAAAAAGATAATTCAAAAGGCACAAAGGTTAGAATACTATGTTACAAATACCGAGCTTACCGCCCTTCTTGCAGAAGCAGAATTAATTAAAAGTACAGATCCAAAGTACAACACATTATTGAAAAGGTATTCGAATAACTATTTTATAATGGTTAACAATTCAAAGGAATTTCCAACTATTGAAAGAGCAACAACATTCGATTTTAATGGTAATGATTATTACGGACCATATCCAAACCGCGATACTACTTTAGCAATAAAGGAAATTATCGACAAAACTTTTGAAATACGTGAATGCAATGAACGGGAATTCCTGAAAAGGCGAAAATGTTATCTTGCAGATATTGAAAGATGTCTTGCACCATGTATCGATTCATCTATAAAGGAACAGTATCGCGAAGAATTATTAAAGGTTCATAATTTCCTTAGTGGATTTAATCAATCTGCTGTCGATCGTTTACTAAATAAAATGAAATTCTTGAGTGAACATCGAAAATATGAGGAAGCCGCACAAACAAGAGACCTAATAAACTCCGTTCTAAAACAATTAAATAAAGCTTCTATACTTTCCGAGCCGATTAATAAAGCCAACGTTCTTATCGAGGTATTCGGTGTTAGAGATAATGATTACCTAATCTTACTGGAAGGCAAAATGTTCATTAAAAATTATCTAAATGATGAATCGAAAGACTTTGACGAAGCCCTTGAGAATTATTTTAATGGTACAATTCAGATTTTTAAAGAATTGACTGAAAAGGATCTTGAGAGATTAAAGATTGCACTCTCCTGGCTTGCTAAAAATAAAACTAAAATAAAAGTACATTACTTAAAGAATTACAACTCGATTGAAGAACTGGCAAAGGATTTTATTTTTGTTAACAAAGAAAAGAGAGAATATTTAGCGTTGGATTAAAGTATTAAGTCCCGATGAATTTGAGAAGGAAAAATCGAATTATATAACCGGTTACAAAAACCAGACTTAGATATAACAATATAGCTTTGAGAGACTCTGTAGTAAAAATAATAGTAGATAAAAATCCACGCCAACCGCACTCTTTGCATCTATAAATTCGATAGAAAGTAATCTTTTTTAGAATCTGTTCTCTCATATTTTTAGCACGAGAATGATGAAGAACACCTACACCTTTGCATACAGGACAACGGTTAAATTGAGGATTGCGGTAAACAAAAATTCTTGGTGTTTTCATTCCATTACAACCTAAAAATACTTCGAGAATACTTATAATGATTTTTTGAAAAATCCATTGTAAGTACTGTTATTTGCTAATATACTCATAGCAGTTTTAAACTGGGTATCACTTTTAAGCGATTCGACAATTCTTCCAATCCTGCCATCGGTTCTTGCAGCCAATTCCTCTTTAATCGATGCAATAATATCCTCCTTATACTTTTCCATCTCTTTCGAATGACTTTCATCAATTTGAGCTTTTGATTTTTCAAGAAGTTCTAAAAACGCACCATTCAAATTTTCCTGAACTGCCGCGGTTTTTAACTGTTCAATTAACCTTTCGGCGGGTGAAGTAAACTCAAATTTTTGTTTTTTAATATAGGATTGGAATTCTTTCAGCAATTGTTCAGAAGTTAGTTTATTGAAATCCACATTTGATCGATCGTTATAAAAATAAGTAGCAAATCCGAAGAACATTCCGTCAGCTAATAGTCTTTGTACCAGATGAGATTTAGATTTATTGACGATAAAAGAATCGGGTTTGATACCGCCGGCAGAAAAAACTTTCCGATTCAAATCAGTTCTAAATTCCATCTCGTCATTTTTTTTATTTGATTCGAAAACCCTGTTTCTTTCAGAGTAATTGATTTTCTGTATCGATCTGCCGCTTGGTGTAAAGTACTTTGCAGTTGTTATTTTCAAGGATGTGTTATATGAAAGCGGAATTAAAGTCTGCACCAAACCTTTCCCGAATGAATTAGTACCTATAATAACGCCTCTATCGTGATCCTGAATTGCACCGGCAACAATTTCTGATGCGGAAGCTGAACCCTCATCAATTAAAACAACCAATGGAATTTTTCCGGCAACCGGTTCTTCGGCAGCAAAGTATTTTTTTGTATCAAGCGAATCACGCCCTTTAACCGATACAATTAACTGACCTTTGGCAAGAAATTTTTCACTTACATCTACCGCAGCATCCAATAAACCGCCCGGGTTTCCTCTTAAGTCCAACACGATCGATTCAATATTTCTTTTTTCTTTAAGCTCTATTAATGCATTTTTAACTTCATCACCGGCACTTCTTGAAAAACCGCTCAGTTTTAGATATGCATTTCCACTATTAGCTGGATAAAATCCATAATAAGTAAGATTTTTTACTTCAATTTCTTCTCTTATTAAATTGAACACGATTGGTTCATCACTTCCTTCCCGCATTATAGTAATTTTAACAGCTGTTCCCGGATCCCCTTTCAAAAATTCACTAAGGTTATCATAATTTTCTTTTGTTACGCTTGTTTCGTCAATCTTAGTTATAATATCACCAATCCTTATTCCCTGTCTGTATGCTGAGTAACCTTCTATCAAATCAACAACGGTGATGCTTTCATTGCGCAAACCAACTGTAGCTCCAATACCTCCATACTTTCCTTTTGTAATAACATCAATATCTTTCTGATTATTACTATCCAAAAAGTTAGTGTAGGGGTCGAGTGATTGCAGCATTCCGTTTATACCGGCCAACATAAATTCTTTAGGGTTAAGAGGATCTACATAATTTAGTGTTACCTCTTTATATACCCGGCCAAAAATGTCAATGCTTTTATTTATTTCGAAATAAAGATCCGTGTCTTTTGTAATAAATCCTGAGAATAAAAGAATTCCGGTAATTGAAAAAATAATATTTCTTCTTGTAAGCATAATTTCTCTTTCTACTACATTTTTAATTTAATTTCTGATACAATTTTTTCATGTAATTCGGGAATCGGTAATAAACCGTCTAAAATTACAAAACGTTTTTCCTTAGACGATAATTCAATATATCCGTTTCTAACTCTATCGTAAAAATCAACTTTAGAAGATTCGATACGGTCCAGTTCAACTTTTTTTACTTTCGACATTCTACGCACAACTTCATCAACAGGTATATCAATAAAAAATGTAACCGTTGGGACAGCATTTTTAATTGCAAATTTTTGTAAATCTTTTACAAAATCAAGCGATAATCCTCTACCAAAACTTTGATATGCAATTGAAGAATCATGGAACCTGTCGGATAATACATAAATATTTTTTTCCAGAGCCGGGATAATTGTTTGATTAACCAATTGGGCTCTGCTTGCCGCAAATAAAAGAGCTTCGGTTTCAAATTTCATTTCAGAATTTTTTTTGTCGAGAAGAATATCCCGTATTTTCTCCGAAATAGGTGTCCCGCCCGGTTCTCGTATAATTATTACTTTCTTTCCTTCATTTAATAAATATTTTTCCAAAAGTTGAACTTGAGTGGATTTACCGCAGAAATCAAGTCCTTCAAAAGTTATAAACATAGAACTATTCCAGATTATTTTATTCAGTATTGTTTGATAACATATTCAAGTTTTTTAGGTTTAACATCAATAAGCAATGTATTCGAAGGTATTTTTATCTTGGGTTCTATTCCTTCATCTTCGTTACGCAACACTTCCCAGAAATCAATATATGCCGAGATACTATCTTTAGTAAGTCTTCCTAATTTATTAATTCCACCTTTAAGCACAACACTAATTTTGCCCGGGAAGAGAATTAATTCTTTTGATTGAGGAACATTTCGTATCTCCACATTTATATCATCATAAGATTTGTCTACAATTTTTTGAACATCAAATTCGATCTTACATTTTTCTGCAGAGTAATTTACTCCTTCAATTTTTATGAGTTGAAGAGTTTCATTAACTGGTTCGGCCAAATCCTTAAATTCTTTTAGTTCAGTAAAAATTGTATCAATACTTAAAAGTTGATTTTCAGAACCGGAGATTTCAATTTTATCGGGTATAACATTTATATCCGATGCTATCCCGAAACTTTCCTTAAAATTAACAGAGAGATTGGCTTTAATAAAAACCTGTTTAGAAATTATTCTGTCAACTTCAAATTGAATTGAAGCCGGTGCAATTTCTATAACTCTAAAAGATGTTGTAAGCCATGTATTATTTTCTAATTCATCTCTTAAATTTGTGCGGTGTTTACCGCTTTGTCTTTTTGCCGAAACTAAATAATCATCATTTCCTGTTATTGCTAACTTTGCTATTTCCCAACCTTTACCTCTTATTCTAAGATAAATCTCACTTTCCGAAATTGCTCCCCTGGCATAATTCTTTGGAAGGTCAATAATTGTAATCGGGACTTTAATTGTGGTAGTAAATTCACCAGATAAAGATATTGAGCCCCACATTATTATTGAGAAGAAGGTTATAACTATGATTGGAATTAGCTTTTTCTTCATGCTTCAAAAATATAAAAAAAACTCCACTGATGTGGAGTTTATAAATTCCTGCTTATACAATAAAATATTACCTTATTTTATCAAAATGCTCGATTAATTCGTCACGATTCGCGCGGGAAATTTCACGACCTTTTATCGGGAAGTTTTCGAAGCTTCTTGCCAGATGACGTAATTTATGAACATTAAGAGCTGATAATTCTTCTTTAGAAGGAACTGGGCCGGTAAATTGAGGAGTTGCTTCTTCAACTTCTTTTTGTACTTCTTCGTCTCCGGTAATCTCTTGCATTGCTTCTTTTCTAAGTGCTTCCAATCTAGATTCTGAAGAAGTACTTTCTTTTACAGGGGATTCCAGTTTCTCTTTCTTTTTTGGTTTTTCAATTTCTATTGGTTTAACCGGTTGTTCAATTTCTTTCTCTTCAGTTGGTTCGACAGATTTTATCGGTTCCTTTTCAACTTCTTCAGCAACTTTACTCTCTTTTTTCTCTTTAGCAGGTTTAAGTTCAGGGCTGAAAATTATATCTTCTAATTGATCATCTGGTCGGGGAATAACATGTGCAGAAACAAGCTGGCTAACTCTTTGAGCAGCAGCAGCACCGGCATCAACAGCAGATTTAACAGCTGCAACTTCTCCTATAATTTTTACAGTAACCAACGCCGCCGTAATTTTTTCTTTGCTGACTAATTTAACGTTAGCAGCTTTAACCATTGCATCGGCGGCTTCTATGGCACCAATTAATCCTTTGGTTTCAATAAGCCCTAATGCTAATTGCATGAGTCACTTTTATTTTGCACGTTTTGGAAGAATCATTTCAACATCAGAATGAGGACGTGGAATTACATGGACAGAAACCAATTCTCCAACTCTCTGAGCTGCTGCAGCGCCGGCATCGGTAGCAGCTTTAACAGCGCCTACATCACCTCTAACCATAACAGTAACATAACCGCCGCCAATTGTTTCTTTACCAATTAATTCTACTTTTGCTGCTTTAACCATTGCATCAGCGGCTTCAACTGCACCGACCAATCCTTTGGTTTCAATCATTCCGAGTGCGTCAAGTGTCATATATGTGCTCCCAATTTTAAGAATTTTTCGATTTCAAAATAGTTTATCTAGATAAAAATGTCAATTTCATTATTCAAATTAGATTTTGGTATTCGACCTCAGGTAATCTTCCAGTATTACTGCTGCTGCGTTTTTATCAACCAGGGATTTGTCCCTCCGCTTCTTTTTCGATTTGACCGATTCAATTATTCTCTGTTTAGCAATTTCTGAAGAATATCGTTCATCAACAATTTCTATCGGGATATTAAATTTTGTTTCTATTTCATTCTTCAAAATAATTATCTGACTAAAAATTCTTGCTTCGCTTCCATCTTCTTTAACCGGATTACCAATCAATATTTTAATAACTTTATATTGATCAAGAACTGCTTTTAAATTTTTCATAAAACCGGAATCGTTATTAATTGTTGTTAATGGATATGCAAAAAGGTTTAATGGATCAGTTATTGCGATACCAATTCTTTTTTCGCCGTAATCAATAGCTAAAATTCTTGCTTCTTCCAAATTGATTCCTGAATTAATGTTCGGCGTCGAAACGCTCTACCGAATAAATTCCTTTTACTTTTTTCAATCGGTCTATTATCTTGTTCAAATGTTCAAGATCCTTTACAAATACAGTCACAGTACCTTTAAATAATGAATCGCCGGTAGTGATATTAACAGATTTAATGTTTGTATTTTGATAAGTTGTAATGCTATTAGAAATGTCTTTTAAGAGTCCCGGCATATCCTCCCCTTTTATAATAATTCCGGCTACGAAGAATGCTCCGTTCGATTTAGGCCAGGTTACCGGCACAACTCGATTATCACCTTTTTTGAGCATCGTTATCAAATTATGGCAATCTTTACGGTGTATTTTTATTCCTTCTCCAATGGTAACATAACCAATAACCGGATCTCCGGGAATAGGATTGCAGCATTTTGCATAGCTTATTGCAAGCCCTTTCTGCTCACCTTCAACAACAATTCCACCGGCTGTATGACGTGCTATATCAATAAATTTATCGAACTGAAGTTCTTTATCTGGTTTTTCTTCGGTTTCAACTGTTGGGTTTAATATTTCATCCAGATTCAGTTTATTGAGTGCCACAGCTTCATAAAACTGCCTTGTGTTATCAAATTTAAGTTTACGAACTAATTTCGAAAGCTCTTCAGAACTGAATGAAAGTTTCAGTTTTTTAATTTTCTTTTCCCAGGTTTCCTTTCCGGATTCAACCAAAACTTCTTCTTCTTTATTTAAGTGCTTACGTATATTACTCTTAGCTTTGTGAGTTTGAACAAATTGAAGCCAGCTCTTATTTGGCCGCTGATTCTTTGATGTAATTATTTCAATTTGATCACCGCTATGAATCCGTGTATCTAGAGGAACAATTCTTCCATTTACTTTTGCTCCGATGCAATGATCACCTACATTACTATGAATCTCATAGGCGAAATCAACAGGAGTTGAATTGAGCGGAAGCCGCTTAAGATCCCCCTTAGGAGTAAAGACATAAATTTCATCCT
Organism: uncultured Melioribacter sp.; assembly: GCA_964510325.1. GTDB lineage: Bacteria > Bacteroidota > Ignavibacteria > Ignavibacteriales > Melioribacteraceae > DSXH01. The sequence goes on from CAZEBL010000062.1 coordinate 11,383, forward strand.
GATAAAGATTTAATTTGAAACTTGCTAGAATTTCTTTAGTAGCCTCATCCTTAGTTGCATTTTCAAAAATATCCCGAACCCAGCTAACCCATTCTTCAAGGTCTTTATCGGATGAAGCCAGATTCTCTTTGTACTTCCAGTGAGCAGCAACCCCACGCTCTGCAATCTCGTGCATTTTACGCGTACGGATCTGAACTTCTACTAATTTTCCTTCCGGTCCAATTACAGTTGTGTGTATAGATTGATAATTATTTTTTTTGGGGATCGAAATGAAATCTTTGAATCGGTCTGGAATCGGTTTATAAAGCTGATTAATTATTCCCAACACGTAGTAACATTCATTAGGATCATTTCCTTCCAGAATAATTCTTACAGCAAGTAGATCGTAAATATCTTCGAACGGACGGTTCTGCATAATCATTTTTCTGTAAACACTGTAAAGATGTTTAGGACGACCGCCCAATTCGTAATTGATTTTGTGTTCCTTAAGTTTTTCTATAATCGGTTTAGTAAATTTATTTATAAACGACTCGCGATCTTTCCTTGTGTCTTTAATTTTCTGAGCAATATCTTCGTATGCTTCTTTGTTAAGGTATTTGAATGCGAGGTCCTCAAGTTCCCATTTAACAGCTCCCAAGCCGAATCTGTGAGCAAACGGTGCATAAATCTCTAAAGTTTCTTTTGCTATTCTTCTTTGTTTTTGGGGATGGACAAATTCGAGTGTGCGCATATTATGCAATCGATCGGCAAATTTTACAAGTATAACACGAACATCTTTAACCATCGATAAGAGCAATTTGCGGTAGTTTTCTGCCTGAGTGATTTCCTGTCCTTTGAAAACACCACCGATTTTTGTAACACCATCAACAATTTCTGCAACTTCCTTATTAAACTCATTAGATATAAAATCGGGATTTATACCGCTGTCTTCAACCACGTCATGTAAAAGAGCACTAATAACTGAAATATCATCCAGTGGAATTTCTCTTGCTACAATCATAGCAACTTCGTAAGGGTGATTAAAATAAGGTTCACCGGAAGCTCTGAAATCGTTTTTATGCGATTCATAACTTAACTGGAAAGCTTTTTCGATCAGCTTAACATTTACAGATGGAAGGTTTTGCTTACACGTATTAAGCAGGTCTTCAAGCATTCTCTTATGTTTTATGCTAATTGCAACTTCCATCTTTTACAAATATCCTAAATCGATTTAGAATTTTAATAGAATCAACAGTTAAAAAGTTCCAAAGGTTCTATCTCCGGCATCACCTAAACCGGGCATAATAAATCCGCGTTCATTTAATTGGCGGTCCAAAGCTGCAGTATATATAGGGACTTCAGGATGTTCATCAAGCATTTTTTTAACGCCCTCGGGAGCAGCAATTAAGCATGCCAATACACAATTTTTTGCACCTCGCTCCTTTAGATACTTAAACGATGCAACAGCACTTCCTCCCGTGGCAAGCATCGGATCCAGTAATATAGTCAATGAATCATCCAGATTTTTTGGTGTTTTATAATAATAATCAATTGGTTCCAAAGTTTTTTCATCCCGCTGCAAACCGATATGCCCTACCTTTGCATCAGGAATCATATCAAGAAATGAACTTACCATGCTTAATCCTGCCCTTAATACCGGTACAAGAACAATCTCTTTCTTTAAGCGATAGCCCTTATTAATTTCCAAAGGAGTTTCAACATCAAATT
>CAZEBL010000063.1:0-13062 GCA_964510325.1 uncultured Melioribacter sp.
TGATGAAATTATTTTCTGGCTGACAGGATATAATCAAAAAACTTTGCAAAAATTGATTGACAACAAAACCGACTTCGAAACGTTCTTCAATAAATCCCCGCGATTCAATCCCAACGCCTCGAAAATTACAGGAGTAATTTGCGGATACCGAGTGGAAGAAATAGAAGATAAACTGATGCAGAAAATTCGTTACCTTGATAAATTGATAGATGAACTGGCAAAAGGCAAACCGATGGAGAAAATATTAAGAAAGTAAAATGATAAGAATTGTATTTCTTTTTATATCGCTCAATATTTCAGCCGACTTTTATTGTCGGCCGATAATTATTAAAAATGAAAGGGATAATATGGCAGCATCAAATAAAATCGTTCCGCACCTCTGGTTCGATAAAGAAGCAAAGGAAGCAGCGGAATATTATGCTTCAATATTTCAAAATTCAGAATTAACAAACGTTACAACAATTTCAGGAACATCTTCCGGTAATGTCGATATAGTTAGTTTCAAACTTTGGGGAGTTGCGTTCACAGCAATTAGCGCCGGACCTATGTTCAAAATCAATCCCTCAATTTCATTTTTTGTTTATTGCGGTTCAGAAAGCGAGATAGAACGTCTCTACAACAAACTAATAGACGGCGGATTCGCACTAATGCAATTGGATAAATATCCCTGGAGTGAAAAGTATGCATGGGTTCAGGATAAATACGGAGTTTCATGGCAGCTTGATGTTGATTCCATCAACTCGGATCAGAAGATTGTTCCGGCTCTATTATTCACGAATGAAAAAGCCGCTATGGTAAAAGAAGCATTGAATTTTTACTCCAGTATTTTTTCGGATTCACAAATATTATTGGAATCTCCTTGGGATGAATCCGCCGGTATGCCTGAAGGATCTCTCCTCTTTTCTCAATTCAAACTGAACGGTTACATTTTTAATGCGATGAGCGGCGGAACAATGAAACACGAATTTGATTTTAATGAGGCGGTTTCATTCATGTTCTTTTGTAAAGACCAGAATGAAATCGACTATTACTGGGATAAACTTACTGAGGGTGGAAGCGAGCAGCAATGCGGGTGGCTGAAAGATAAGTTCGGTGTCTCGTGGCAAATTGTTCCGGTGGAGATGGATGAAATGATGCAGACAAAAGATAAAGAACAACTGGAAAGAGTTACCAAAGTAATGCTTAAGATGGGCAAACTTAATCTTAATAAACTAAGAAATGCATATAGTGGTAAATAATTATTTCAATGGTTTATAGTTTTTGAAAAATTTTATTATTAAACACTGGCCAATAATTAGTGCTGTTATTCTTCTATACTTAATAATCGGAATACTTTTAACCATCTCCATCACTAATAATCAGTCGAATTTTATTTATTCTTTAGATGACACTTATATTCATCTTAGCATTGCAAAAAATTTTTCCGAATCAGGTAATTGGAGTGTAAACGGTTCCTCTTTTTCATCTTCAACATCATCACCATTGTGGTCGTTGATTATTTCAATTACTTATTTAATACCATTTTTTAATTTATACTCTCCATTTTTTTTAAATTTATTTATTTCTGCTTTACTTCTGATTATTTGTTACAACTTATTGAAAAAAATAAATCTCTCGAGTTCTTTAATCTTTATCGTATTGCTCTCCTTAATTTTTTTCATCCCAATTCCTTTCCTGGTCTTTACCGGTTTAGAACATTTACTGCATACTCTATTGTTAATCTTATATGTTTATTTATCGTCGGATTTAATTTCAAATGTAGATTATGTGACTCCCGGAAATGAATCCCGTTATTTTAAGAAATACAAATATTTGGTGTTGCTTACTTTATTAATTGTGTTGATACGTTACGAAAGTTTGTTTTTTGTCTTCACATCGGGTATTCTTTTCATTTTGCGAAGGAAATATCTTCTCGGTATTACTATAATATTAAGCGGTCTTATACCAATTACTATTTATGGAAAAATTTCTATTGCTAATGGATGGCCATTTATACCTGCTCCCATTTTGATAAAAGCTAATTTACCGGATTTCAGTACAATAAAATGGATTCTAAAATCTTTGGGGCTAAACAGTTTAATTCAATTAACCAACTGTATCCCTTTATTATTATTATTTAATGCATCACTTTTTTTACTTTTAATTCGTTACAACACTGAAAAAAATCTTTGGAATACTTCCACCGTTTTTTTAGTCATATTTATTACCGGACTATTACTTCACATGCAATTCTCTTCTTTATCAATAAGGTATGAGGCATATTTAATCGGTTTAGGAATAATAGGTGTTTTATTCGAAGGTAATCAATACTTAACAAACTCAAAATTTCTTGCAATTACCAGGAAGCATGTAATATCTCGTTTGATATTTCTTCTTGTGGTATTATTTATTTTATTGCCATTTTTCCGCAGAGGGCTCTCAAATATTGAAAAAACAATTAGAGCTACAAATAATATTTACGAACAACAATATCAGGTAGCATCGTTTTTAAATTCGTATTTCAATCATCAATCGGTAGCAGCAAATGATATCGGCGCCATTAATTATTTTAGTGACACAAAATGCCTTGACCTCTGGGGAATATCAAACAGAGAAATTCTTTTATTGAAGCTTGCAAACAACTACAACACTGAAAAAATAAATCAAATTTCTAATTCAAATAATGTTAAAATCGCAGTGGTTTATGAAAAATGGTTTAAGAGTTATGGCGGATTACCCGAGTCCTGGGAAAAAATATGTAGCTGGACTATTTCAGATAACGTAATATGCGGCGATAGTATTGTAACTTTCTATTCTATTAAATCATCTTTTTCCGATTCACTTGCAAACTCTCTTAAAGAATTCTCTCTAAAGCTTCCCAAAGGAGTTAAAAGTTATTTTTATTAGTATAATTCTGGTGACAAATAGTAGATTCAAATCTAGATTGCGATGGACTATAAACCAATTATACTAAACTCACATTAATCTATAATACCGTTCAATTTCTAACTCAAGCTCGTCAAAATTTAAAAACCTTGCTTTCCTTATGTATTCTCTTCCATCAAAGTAAAATAAAATTGTCGGAACGGTAAAAACATTTTTCTGAGCAGCTAGTTCTTTTGCTTCTGCAATGTTTACATAAGCAAATTTTATCTTTGGAAATTTATCTTCAAGAAATTCTATCACCCTGGGTTTCAAAACTTTGCATACATTACAGTCCGGCGTGCTCATATAGAATGCCGCTGCAATATTCGTTTGAATTATTTCATCAAATTCTAATTGAGTTGTAATTTCACTCTGCATTGTTTTTATAAGCTCCGTAATAGAACGCGGATGAACACAGATTGAGCGGATTTCCGCGGATTTATAAAATTATGACGAATGATCTGCAACAACAAGCCAATTGTCCTTAATCTTTTTATAAAGCAAAGTAAAATGTCCTTCTACCGGAGGTTTATCCGGGTAATCGAGTTTCCATTTACCAATCATAAATGCAGAATCGTTTCCGAGCCCTTCAAGTGAAATTACCTCGAAAGAAAGTTTTCCCATCGCTTCTTTATCGGGATAACCTTTTCGATAATTTTCTAATGTTGCTTCCCAACCGTACTGAATTCCTCGCTTACCAATAAATTTTAAAGAATCTGATTTCCAGTATCCTTCCATATAACCTTCAAGATCACCCTTATTCCAAGCGATTCTCTGCTGATCAAGAGCATCAAGAATTTTAGCACGATCAACTTCGGAAAACATCTGAGCAATTATTACAGAAGATAAAAGTATTAGAACAATAATAAAATATTTCATTTCGGCTCGTTAATTTTAAAGCGAATTCTTAATACACCGTCATTAAAATCGGTTGAAATAATTCTGAATCCGCCGATCTCTTTAGTCGACTTTACATGCGGACCGCTGCACAAACATTTGTCATAATCCCCGATACTAATAACGCGTAAATTATCTCCGGCTTCTTCGGGCAACCGCCCAAGATTAAAATAATTTTGTGCTTCTTCTCTTTTCATAAAACTTTCTGTAACCGGAAGATCAAGTTTAATTTTTTCATTAATAATTTCCTCGATCTTATTAATTTCTTCGGGAGTCAGATTTCTATCAAAGTGATAATCGCATTTTGATTTTTTCTTTTCGACATGAGCACTGAAACAACGGCCACGATTAAACATTTTATCCATTGTACCGTTAAGCAGATGCTCGGCACTATGCATAGGGGCATAATAAGATTTAGGATTTTCATTGTATTCCATATTTTATTCTTGCTCTTGATCGTGCCCGGGATTAAGAGCACGACCAAGAGGAAAATTGTTAATCTTTAGTAGTATCTAACTCCCTACCGAGTAAATGCTTAAACCAAAATTTAACTCTCTCTCTGATTGCATGCTGGGCAAGAGGCATACCAATACCATGGCGCTGATTTGGATAAAACATCATTTCAAAATTCTTATTCAATTTCTGCAATTCAAAAATTAGCTGAATTGAGTTCTGCATATGGACATTATCGTCAATTGTTCCGTGAGTAATAAGCATTTTACCTTTGTATTTATCCACATAACTAAGAACAGAACCGGCTTTGTATCCATCCGGATTTTCTTCCGGTGTATCCATGTAACGTTCAGTGTAAACATTATCATAAAGTTTCCAATCCATTACACCGAACTCTGCAATACCGTGTGTAAAATAATCCGCTTCTTTTGTAAGAGCCAGAGCAGTAACATAACCGCCATAGCTTCCGCCGGTTATTCCGATTTTAGTTGTGTCAATAAAAGATTTTGTTTTCAGCCATTTAACAGCAGCAGTGTAATCGTGCATTTCCCACTTACCTAAATTACGGTGCATAAGCGCAACACCTTTCTTACCAAAATGACCTACTCCGCGATGATCAACAGAAATTGAAATTATGCCGTTTTGAGCAAGATAACTTTGAGCTAATCCCATAGAGTATGAATTTCTAACGGATCCTGAATTTGGTCCGCCGTATTCATTGAATATTACTGCATACTTTTTATTCGGATCGAAATCTGCCGGTAGATACCAGATAGCTGGTAACTCATAACCATCACCTGATGGAATGGTGAAGAGTTCTACTTTAGCAAGTTCAAATTCATCATTCGCCGGATTTCTTGAATCGTTTAATGTGCGGATCAGTTTTCCATCCAATGAAAATAATTCCGATTTAGTTGGAGTAGTAATGTTGCTATATGAATCGATAAAATACTTTCCGCCCGGTGCAACAGAACAGTTATGAGTGCCTGGAACTGTGGTTAGTTGTTTGAATCCACTTCCATCCAGATTTACAACAAATAAATGACGTTCGGTGCTTTTGTCTTTCCAGCCGGTAAAGAAAATTCTCTTATTAGCTTCATCAACTAAACTAATACCTGTTACCTCCCACTGTCCCTGTGTCAATCTTTTCTTAAGTTTTCCGTTCATATCGTAGTAATAAAGATGTGCAAAGCCGTCAACATTTGTATGAAGTATGAATCCGCTTTTATTATTGAAGAAATAAAGATCTTCGAACCACTCAACCCATTCTTTCTGCTTCTCGTTATATAGTTCCGATTTCTTTCCTGTTTGTGTGTCAACATAATAGATAATAATGTTATCCTGACCACGGTTCATCCATTGAACGGTCAACTTGTTCTCTGGCGTCCATGTAGGCCATGCAATATAGTGATCGGCTTTCTCATCAAAATCTGCCCAGACAACTTTGCCATCGGTTACATTTGCAATGCCAAACTTTACATATGGATTAGGATCACCAGCTTTTGGATAGCGTTGCTTTTCAAGTTCACCATGCTGACCATCTGCCCTGGTAATAAAAAATTCCGGAACCGGATGATCATCGAATCTTAAGAATGCAATTTTATCACTATTAGGAGACCACCAGAATGCTGCATATTGAGTAGCGCGCCCTAAAATTTCTTCCATATAAACCCACGAAGCCCAGCCATTATATATTAAGTCGGTTCCATCGTTTGTTATCTGAATTTCTTTTTCATTATCAACATCAAAAACGTAGAGATTGTTATTTTTTACATAAGCTACTTTTTTACCATCGGGAGAAAGTTTAGGAACCTTTTCCTCTTTCTCGTCCTGTGTTAATTGTTTGAATGAATTATCCGGGCGTGAATAATAGTAAAGATTATTTTTCTGATTGAACAGATAATAATTATAATCTTTACTTACAGCGGAAGGTCGTTCTATTGAAAATCCTTCAGGTAATTCTATTCCACTGTTATCAATGTATAAGAATGATTCTCCTGTTAGAACATTTGTCTTCATTAGCTGAGGACGGGAACCGGGTTTTGACGGATCAGCTTTTGTTTCGAGATAATGATTTTCATCTGCCCATCCTTGCGGACGCGCCATCATCATCATCATTGCGCGCATGTCTCTACCGCCTTCATACACCTGTTTGTAGGTAAGCTTTTTCTTTTGTGCGGATGAATCTTGTATAACAATAATTGATAATACTGATATCAACAATAAAATTAATTTTGATTTTTTCATTCCAACCCCTGATTATTCATATAAAATGTTATTTACTAAATTGATAACTTAAAATATTACCAGGCATATGCTTCAGGTGCCTGTCCACCGGGACCAGGCCAGATCTCATCAAGCTTTTTTAATGTCTCTTCACTCAATTTGAGATCGAGTGCATTAACATTTTCTTCCAGTTGTTCAACAGTTCTTGGACCAATTATTGGTGAAGTTACAACTGGATTATTTAACACCCATGCAAGGGCAACATCAGCCGGTTTCTGATTAATTTCTTTACACAAACTTTCATAAGCTTCAATCTGTGGACGTAATTTCTCAACCGACTTTTGCAGAGGTTCCCGCGTTCTTCGCCCTTCGTTAGCTTTTTCAAGAACACCGCACAAAATTCCTCCGCCTAAAGGGCTCCACGGAATCAATCCGATTCCAAATGCTTTGCATGCTGGTATTACCTCTAACTCTATATGTCTGTTACGCAAACTATAAATACTTTGTTCCGATACAATTCCAAGCGAGTGTCTCTCTTTCGCTTTGTAAAATGCCTCGGCTAAATTCCATGCTGCAAAATTACTGCTTCCAACATAAAGAATTTTCCCCTGGGCAATTAACTGATCCATTGCCTGATAAATTTCGTCCCATGGAGAATTACGATCGATATGATGCATCTGATACAGATCGACGTGATCTGTTTGCAATCTCTTTAAACTATCCTCGCACGCTTTCTTTATATGATATGCAGAAAGTTTTGCATCATTTGGACCATCACCCATTTTACCATAAACTTTTGTAGCAAGAACAACTTTGTCTCTTCTACTTTTATCTTCTGCGAACCATCGTCCCATAATATTTTCTGTTACACCTACACCTTTTTCCCAGCCATATACATTCGCTGTATCAAAAAAATTAATACCGAGTTCAAGAGAACGGTTCATAATCTTAAAACTATCTTCTTCAGAAGTATATGGACCAAAGTTCATTGTCCCAAGACAAAGTTTACTTACTTTTAATCCGGTTCGTCCTAAAAATGTGTATTCCATAATTCACCTTTCAGTTTTCATAATTTGATCAACATGTTTAGTTTAATAATTACTTTTTCTTATTAAGTATTTCATCTATTGCTGCAGCAAGATCCTGTAAATGATATTTAGTAATATCATCTTTCGATTTTGCAACTGATGCAGTTAATTTGTTTTTTAATTCGGTCAATTTTCCTCTGGCAACCGGCGGTAAATCTGTCTGCAATGGATTTTGTTGAACCGGTGCTTGCGTAGGTCTTCCTGTTGTTACCGGAGTTTGCTGAGCTGGTTTTTCTGGATTTATTTTATTACCAAGTTCTTCCACAAGAGCACGCTGAACTTTACGGCGGTAAGGATCAACACTTACACTCTTATCGTTCAATTCGCTAAAAATACCGTTTGTTAAATCCCCTAAAAATTCACTTACCGTATATATTTTTTCTCCTTTATATGCTTTTGCCTCTGCATCAGACATACGCTGAATTCTTGCATCGTTCAATAAATTTTTAATCAAACTTATCTGATCATTTGTAATTTTATCAACATTCCCGAATGGCTGAATCAAATCGAGCAATTCCCTCTTAACCAACGTAGGATTGAATTTAAATCCCTCTGCTAACAAAAGATTCATTGCCATTTTCTGTCGTTCATACGGAACAAGGTTGTAAACTGCGCCAGTTTGACCGACATGCTTTTCAATTTTATTAACACCACCAATAATCATTGCAACATGTCCCAACTCTCTTGCCCTCTGTTGAAGTACTCTATCATAAAGCAGACTTAACATTGAATAATCATCACCTTCTTTTGTTGTTGCGGCGGGAATTATGAAATCCATAATTCGATAAATATTTTTTAATCCAAGTTCGGTTGCTAATATTCCGTCATCGCTCATATCCTCTGTTTGAGCAGATGGATCGTATTGCGAGAAATTACTGAATTGCAGAAATGGATTTGTTTCCTGTCGTCTTACAATTTTTTCTAAGAATGGTCTCTCTTCATCCGGTGTTTTAGCATTTGGAACAGGAGTATAACCCCATTCGGTTGCAAACTTATCGTAGATACTTATCATAGGATAGAGTCTAACATTATCACCGGGCTGAGCAACATAATTAAATCTTCCGTAATCCATAATAGAAGCTTCGTTACCATATTTTTCTGTGAAAGATTTACTTCTCAGACTATCAACGGGGAAAACAGAACTTGCTCTTCCGTTATGTGGAAAACCAAGTGAATGTCCTACTTCGTGAGCAACAACATATCTCAGCAATTCACCCATTAAATCATCCGGTAATGGAATTCTCTGAGCGCGTGGATCTAAAGGAGCAACCTGACTGAAATACCATGTTGTAATCAAGTTCATAACATTGTGATAAATTTTAATATCTGCTTCAAGTATTTCACCTGTTCGTGGATCGTGCACATGAGGTCCGTAAGCGTTTTCGATTGTGCTTGGAAGCCAGCTGATTGATGATACAGTTGCGTCTTCAGTATTCCAGTTAGGATCTTCTTCAGTTGGAGGAGCATATTTTGCAACAATAGCATTCTTAAAGCCGGCTTGTTCAAAAGCAACCTGCCAATCTTCAACCGCTTGCTTAAAATAAGGCTTCCATTTTTCTGGAACAGATCTATCAATGTAAAACACTATTGGTTTTACGGGTTCAGACAACTGTGACGACGGTTCCTTTTTCTCGAGCCGCCACCTTGTAATATATGTTCTTAATTCTGTCCGGTGGGAATCGAATCCATAATCTTCCTGAGTGATACTAAAAAATCCTACGCGGGAATCTGCAAGACGCGGCATCATTGGTTCTTTTGGTAAATGAACCATGCTGTAATGCATCATTACGGATACAGTACCCAGTGTATTATCAGTTGGAACTACATCAACATCAAAAGTAAGAACAACATCTGCTTCAACATTTTCCGGGTAAGAAGTAATTTTTTCAATGAATGAGCGTTTCGGATCGAGTCTTCTGGCATTAAAATTTTTCTTTGGAACGAATTCTGTTTTTTCGGCAGTTAAAAATTCTGTTACATCAATTACAGCAGAACTATCCTGTCCATATGCTTGAACATCGAATGCCATTAATATTGAAGGAAAAGTTGAGGCATCAACCGCATTATAAACTGCTTTTTCTTCATCGGAAACAACTGCATACTGAATTTGACGAAGTAATATCTGATCGTTTCGCTTATCCCATCTAACCACCTGATTATTGTATGCAACACCGCCATAGCCAAGTTTAGATTGAACCTTCTTTATCTGCGAAACCCATAGAAACAGTCTGCCAATTTCATTTTTGGGAATTTCATAAAACCACTTTCCATCTACAAAATGAACAGTAAAAACGCCCTTGCTTGATTTAGAATCTTTTGTAATTACTTCTGAATAAGATTTGATTTTTGATTTCTTAGCTTCCGGTTTCTGTTCCTGTCCATTCATTATACCGGTAGTAAAAAACGAAAGAAGAATGATTATAGATAATGTCTGTTGAATTTGTGGGAAATACTTTTTCATAGCAGCTCCGCTCTTTTGAAATTAAAGAGATAATTAACAAAACCATTATTAACAATATAAACTTATAGTCAAAAAAAGAGATTCTCAAGAAAAAGATTTACTAAATATTATTATATTTTCTTTGAATAAAATAAAAACCGGTGAATAATGAGTAAAAAGAACCTCTCCATTATTTTAATTCTGTTACCAATGAGAAAAATGAGATTGGATTTTACAGCGGCGTTAAGGGAAATGCTATTATATATATTACTTATTATGATAATGAAATAACCGCAATTGATAACTACAAAAAGATGACCGAAAAAATTTCTCCTGAAAACTCTGTTTTTACTAATAGCACATTCAGGAGCATTTCAGGAAGAAACATTTATAGAACACTTGGCATGGGACAAACTCATTATGTATTTACAGATAAGAATAAACTTTTCTGGATTTCAGCAGAAACACCATGGGCACAAGATTTTTTAACCGAGTACTTTAAAATTCTTGATTGATAGAATAAATTTTATTTATTAGCAAATACGATTTAGGAAAAAAAGTAGCTAAAGTTTTCTATTTGACTATTGAAAACTGAATGCCTTAATTTATTTGTAGAAATTTTATATGTGATATATTCCATTAGTGAATTTCCTTAAAATCCAGGGTGAATTTAATAAACCAACAAGGAGAATTTATGGATCAATTAGATAGTATTAATCTAGAATCGGAAGATACTTTCAAACCTCCAACATTTTTCCAGATGATCTTCACACAAATGATTAAGGACATGAAGTTTGTTGGCATGTTCGTAATAATAATGGGAGCTCTTAATTGTCTTTCAATTATCGGGGCAATTATTGGCATTCCATACATATTTATCGGTATGCGAATACGTGAAGCTGCCGAACAATTCGAAATTTTTAAAATGACAAATGATGCAAGAGCTATGCGTGCCGGATTTGAACTACAAGCTAAATACTTCAAGATAATTAAGATACTTATTATTATCGGATTGGTTTTAATGGTTCTTGGTATAATACTTTTCTTTGCACTTCTTATACCATTTATCTCTACAATTTATGAGTACCAGCAGTATGGATCGTAAAAAATATTTATTGCATTCAAGTGATTAGAAATTACGGAGTAATTGTGGACTAAATTAAAAAGCCCTCTCTAATTGAGAGGGCTTTTTATTTGCCTAATCAAACACCTTCTCTAATTCCTGATATTTATTATGCACTTTATCAACCGACTTTAAGATAGATTCTTTATTTCCCTTTGCCACAACATCATTAAATTCATTCACCGCTAATTCAAGTTCGGTCCGTGATAAATTAAATTTATCAGTTCGTGCTTCTAATCTTTTAGAAAGTTGAGCTTTCATAACATCTTCCATTTTTGCTTTCAGCTCTGCAGCGGCTTCCTTAATCTTAGCTAAATTATATTCCGGTGCATAATAGTGATACAACATATAGAGAACCTGGTGGAAAGCATCAACTTCTTTTACCATCGGTTTAACAACACGAACAAGCCCTTCGTAAAGTGCATGAAGTTTTTCTGCTTCATCTAAAATTGCTTGCGAGTTATCTTTATCAATTGCAGCTTTGTATGCAACAACACAATCGTTAAGTTTTTTTAATCCTTCTTCCCATTTCGGCTTTTTATCCCTCAAAATGCCTTTTAATTCAACAGAATTAATTTTATCGATTCCTTTTTGGATATCGGGCAATAGAGATTTAAGCATGGAAATATTTTTCTCAGGCCAAGCAGTATGCCATAACTGATAAATAACTTCGTGAAATTCCGTTAATTCCGGAACATCCGAAGATGTTTCATGCTCATGTTGTGCTAAAACCGGAAATGAAAGAAACATAAATAAAAATATTACAATTAACTTCTTCATTTACCACCTCATAATTTATATTATAGAATATGATAAACAACTATTAATCCGGACATAACAATAGAAACCATACTCATAAGTTTTATAAGAATATTCAAGCTTGGACCGGAAGTATCCTTAAAAGGATCGCCAACAGTATCGCCAATAACAGCGGCTTTGTGTGCTTCAGAACCTTTACCGCCCATGTTCCCTTCTTCAATATATTTTTTTGCATTATCCCATGAGCCGCCGGAGTTAGCCATAAAAATCGCAAGGACAAATCCGCTTGCAAGACCGCCGGTTAATAATCCCATTACACCCGCAACACCGAAAACAATTCCTGTAATAATTGGAATAGCAATAGCAAGCGTTGAAGGGAGAATCATTTCAATCTGAGCACCCTTAGTAGAAATTTCAACGCATCTTGCATAATCCGGTTCTGCTTTACCCTCTAATATTCCGGCAATCTCTTTGAATTGTCTTCTAACTTCATCAACCATTCTCGAAGCAGCACGACCCACAGCATTCATTGTTAAACCGCAAAAGAGAAATGCCATCATCGACCCGATAAACACACCAACTAATACTTTCGGATTCATCAAATTTATTTCATAGTATTCCATCAAATCCATAATACCGGCTTTCTGTGTAGCAACAACAACGCCGTTACCAAGATCAATAATTTCTTTTCCTGCTCTTATTAATCCAATTTTAATTTCTTCAATAAATGAAGCAAGAAGAGCAAGCGCTGTTAATGCTGCCGAACCGATAGCAAATCCTTTACCTGTTGCAGCGGTTGTATTGCCAAGAGAATCGAGTGCGTCGGTCTTCCTTCTAACTTCTTTACCCAAGCCGCTCATTTCTGCATTACCACCGGCATTATCTGCAATTGGTCCATATGCATCTGTTGCTAATGTAATTCCAAGTGTGGAAAGCATTCCAACAGCGGCAATACCTATTCCATACAATCCCATATTTATATTTGCAAAATTAAATCCCGAGGCAAATAAATATGCCAATATAATTGCAATACCAACAGCCAATACTGGTATTGCTGTTGACATCATTCCAACTCCTAATCCGGAAATTATTACGGTAGCGGGTCCTGTCTTTGCATTCTCTGCTACAAATTTTGTCGGTTTATATTCATACGCTGTAAAATATTCAGTTGC
>CAZEBL010000064.1:0-13019 GCA_964510325.1 uncultured Melioribacter sp.
ATGGTTAATTGATTCAGACGGAAAAAATTTGCGCCCACTTAAAAATTCAGATGCGAACGAAAGCGCTCCAAAGTTTTTACCTGATGGTAAATCGATATCATACCAGATGAAAGGACAGATCTGGAGTTGTGATTTAGATGGGAAGAACGACACTCAAATAACCAATATTTATTCCGGTGCATCCGGAGTTGTATGGGCTAAAGATTGTATCATCTGTTTACCCTGATTGCACAACACAGGAATGTAATGAAGAAAAAGATAAAGCCGAAGCTGAAAGTAAAGTGAAGGCAAAAATATTTACTGAATTGATGTATAGAACTTTTAACGACTGGCGTGGTGATAAGAGAAGTCATTTGTTTATGTATGATCTTCAATCAAAAGAATATTTTGATCTGATGCTTGGAAGTAAATCAGATTGCCCTCCTGTTGATCTTGGAAGCAGTCAGGATTATATATTTTCTCCTGATGGCAAGGAAATAGCGTTTGTAATGAACCCGGATAAAGTTCTTGCGACAAGCACAAACAACGAAGTATATATCATCAATGTTACCGATATAAAAAAGGAAACAGTTACACCTATTAAGAAAATTTCAAGAAGTCCGGGGAATGATAATCAACCGATTTACTCACCCGATGGAAGATATATAGCATTCCGTTCAATGGCGCGTGCCGGATTCGAAGCCGATAAATACTCGCTAATGCTATACAGTAGAAGCAACGGAGAACTTAGAAATCTTACAGATAAACTTGATATTTCAGTAGGACAAATAGTATGGTCACCTGATGGAAAATATATTTATTATGATGCGGCCAATCAGGTTTACAATTCTATTTACCGATTTGATGTTGCAACCGGCGACAACCTGTTATTCCTAAAAGAAGGAACGAATAACGATATGAATATTACGGCTGATGGTCAGTTGATATATTTCAAACGTCAGCGCAACAACATTCCATACGAAATTTATTCACTGAAAACGAACGGCGGCGGAATAGAACAAATAACATCAGTTAATAAAGAATTACTAAGTCAGATACAATTTGGAGAGTTCGATACATTCTGGAGCGAAGGTGCAGAAGGCGCAAAAGTTCAATCGATAATTATTAAACCGCCATTCTTCGATCCGAACAAAAAATATCCATTAATGTTTTTGATTCACGGCGGTCCGCAAGGGCACTGGAACGATGAATTCCACTACAGATGGAATTCACAATTATTTGCTTCGAAAGGATATGTTGTTGTTGCACCTAATCCGAGAGGTTCAACCGGATACGGACAAAAATTTACGGATGAAATTTCCGGCGATTGGGGCGGAAAAGTTTACGTAGATTTAATGAACGCATGCGATTACGCATTGAAGAATTTCAAATTCATTAATCCGAAGAACACATTTGCAGCCGGCGCTTCATATGGCGGTTACATGATCAACTGGATATTGGGAAATACAGATAGATTTAATGCTCTTGTATCCCATGCCGGAGTTTTTAATTTAGAAAGTATGTGGGGAACAACAGAGGAGCTCTGGTTCCCTGAATGGGAATTTAAAGGAACTCCATGGGAAAATAGAGCGATGTACGAAAGATGGTCGCCGCATCGTAAAGCCGATAATTTTAAAACTCCAACTCTCGTAATTCACGGTGGATTTGATTTTAGAGTACCCGAAGGTCAGGCAATGGAATTATTTTCTTCCTTACAACGCAAAGGAGTTCCGAGTAAGTTTTTATACTTCCCGGATGAATCTCACTTTGTAACCAAACCACAGAACTCACGGCTCTGGTGGAATACAGTTTTCGAATGGTTCGATCAATACAAAAAAAATTAAGGGGGAAAAAATGAATTACGAACTTGATGATCTCGATCTTAAATACGATTCCCCTTCTAAAGTTGAAAAGGGACAAAAGGAAGTTGAAGAAGGATTATGGGAAAAACTTGAACGTGTTGGTAAGAAAATAAATTTTGCAAGAGATGTAAAAGCTCTTTACCGTTATATGCGGGATAAATATGTACCATGGTACAGAAAATCAATTGTTATTGGTGCGTTAATCTATTTTATTAGTCCTATTGATGCTGTACCTGATCTTGCACCGCTTGTTGGTTATCTGGATGATCTTGGTGTAATTACTGCGGTACTTAAATTTATGGGAAGCGAGTTAATTCCTTATTACGAATAACTAATAATTGAAAATTTAGAATTGAGAATGGAGGGAATTAATTTCTCAATTTTCCATTCTCAATTCTCAATTAAAAAGGTTTTTATGAAAAATGTATTTAAAGCCGCCCTTCCAATAATTCTTACATTCTTCGGATGTTCATCTGCCAATTATCCCCCGCTCGAAGTAGTTGATAAAGTTGATATTGACCGCTATATCGGTGAGTGGTATGAAATTGCACGATTGCCTTTCAGTCAACAGGAAGGATGTTCCTGCACAACCGCAGAATACGAAATAATTGATTCAACAACTCTGCGTGTAATTAATAAGTGTATCAAGGAAGGGGAACTTGATGATGCCAGTGGGAAAGCTTTTGTAGTTGAAGGAAGCAATAATGCAAAGCTGCGTGTTCAATTCTTCTGGCCTTTCCGAGGTGATTACTGGGTAATAGAGCTTGATAAGAATAATTATCAGTATGCGGTTGTTGGAACACCAAGCCGGAAATATATGTGGATACTTTCACGAACACCTAAAATGGATGAACAGATTTACAATTCGCTTTTACAAAAAGCATCAGCCAAGGGATTTGATATAAGCAAACTTATCAAAACAGAACAGAACTGTCCTCAATAACAAAAATTTTTATTGAGGACTATCCATTTATTCATTAAGTTGCACGCACTTCCGTTTACAGTAAATAATTTATATTACTAAACATTTCCGGTTAACAAACCGGTACAAAGGAGAAAGTTATGACAGAACTATCTTCATTGATACTCCCTATAGTAGTTTCGGCAGTTATTGTATTTATTGTAAGCTCATTCATTCACATGGTACTTCCATGGCACAAAGGAGAATATCCGCAAGTCCCTGATCAGGATAAAGTAATGGATACTCTCCGTCCATTCAATATTCCTCCGGGTGAGTATATGCTTCCCCGCGCATCAAGTACAAACGAAATGAAATCACCGGAGTACAAAGAAAAATTGAATAAAGGTCCGGTGATGATTCTAACAGTTCTGCCTAACGGAGAGCGCGGTATGGGGAAATATTTCATTTTGTGGTTTGTATATTCGCTTGTAGTCGGTTTATTTGCAGCATATATTGCAAGCCGTGCACTACCACCGGATGCACATTATTTACAGGTATTCCGATTTGTTGGGGCTTCTGCATTTATGGGTTATTCATTTGCATACTGGCCGATGTATATCTGGTATCACCGCTCACTAAGAACCACCATAACATCAACTATAGACGTATTAATCTTCGCATTATTTACTGCCGGTGTATTCGGCTGGCTCTGGCCAAGTTAGAAAATTTTTCAGCCACCTCTGCTTATTACAGAATTAAAAAGGGGTGGCTGAGATTATTTTAAATATAACCCGCAAGTTTATTTATCGACTTTCACTTTTTCCATTAGTTCGAAGAATGGTTTGAATAGATCTATTGGAACCGGGAATATTGTAGTGGAATTCTTCTCTGCGGCAACTTCAGTTAGAGTTTGTAAAAATCTGAGCTGTAATGCGGCCGGTGAAGAGCTGATAATTTTTGCAGCATCCGAAAGACGTTGCGATGCCTGATATTCACCTTCAGCATGAATTACTTTTGCTCTGCGTGCTCTTTCAGCTTCAGCTTGACGGGCAATTGCCCTCTGCATCTCTATCGGTAAATCAACATTCTTTACTTCTACAAGAGAAACTTTAATTCCCCACGGTGCAGTATGGGTATCAATAGTTTCCTGCAAACGCTTATTAATCTTTTCTCGCTCAGATAACAGTTCATCCAATTCCGATTGCCCGAGCATACTTCTTAGTGTAGTTTGTGCAAGTTGAGAGGTTGCAAAGAGGAAATTTTCCACTTCAACGATGGCTTTTTCTGCTTCGATAACACGGAAATAAATAACTGCACTTACTTTAATTGAAACGTTATCTCGTGTAATTACATCCTGTGACGGGACTTCCATTGCTACAACGCGCAAACTTACTCGAACAATTCTATCTACAATTGGAATAAGAAATATTAAGCCGGGTCCTTTTGTTGGTATTAATCGACCTAAACGGAATATTACTCCTCTTTCGTACTCTCGCAAAATTCTAATTGCGCTGGCAACAATTATTATTACAAAAAAGATTATAATGAATAAAGTAGCTAAGCTTTCCGGTCTCATATTATTTTCTCCCTACAAAATTTTTATTCCTTCATTGAAAAACATCAATCATCTTGATTGTGTTTTTTTCTTAACAATAAGTTTAAGATCCTTTATTCCATATACTTCAACTTTATCACCTTTTTCTATTTCTGTTTCAGATTCACTCTCCCAGATTTCACCATGAATCATAACCAGTCCGGTCATATTAATACTGGAATTTGATAAAGCTACACCAATTTCTCCAATTAATCCTTCTTTACCCGTGGATGGTTTTTTACGTTGGGCGGCGATTCCTTTTCCTATTGCAAAAATAAAAAAGAGGGCTGTTAGAATTGTTGAAGTGATTATAACACTCAGAGATAGGTGAACAAACTCATATGAAATATCTGTATTGATAAGCATCATTGATCCGATTAGAAAAGAAATTATTCCGCCGGCTGTAAGCAAGCCATGACTAACAACTTTTATCTCAGCAATAAAAAGGACTACTGCAAATATTATTAATCCTAAACCGGCATAATTAATTGGCAGAGTATGAAGCGAATAGAATGCAAGTACAAGAGAAATAACCCCAACAATACCCGGTAATATTGAACCGGGATTGCTTAATTCGAAAATCAAACCGTAAATACCAATCATCATAAGTATATAAGCAATATTAGGATCGCTTATAATGTCGAGTATTTTTTGAACCGGATTCATCTCTACAAAATTCAGTTCAGCATTTTTAGTATTGATTATTTTATATCCATCAGCGGTTTCAACTTTACGTCCATTAAGTTTAGTTAGAAGACTATCGAGATTCTTTGCAACAAAATCAGCAATGTTTTCTTTTACCGCTTCGGTTTCGGATAATGATAAACTTTGTCGAACAGCTTTCTCAGCCCATTCAATATTTCTGTTTCGTTTTTCTGCAATACTTCTTATAAATGCTGCAGCATCATTCGTTGCTTTCTCCATCATAATATCAACACTATCTTTTTGATTTGATTGGCTTCCCTCACTCATCATTATAGGATGTGCCGCACCAATGTTTGTTCCGGGTGCCATTGCTGCAATATTAGCTGCAATTGTTATAAATACTCCTGCAGAAGCGGCTTGCGCACCGGATGGATAGACATAAATTACAATCGGAATTCTGGATGATAGGAAATCGCTTACTATGATTCGTGTCGACTTTAGAAGTCCTCCAGGTGTATTTAGTTGAATTATTAGACATTCTGCATTTTCTGTATTAGCAGATTCGATGGCATCATGAATGAAATCCGTAACAACTGGATTAATAGCACCATCTATTTTGATTATATCTATCCTGGGTTTTGATGATTGAAAAGGGAGAGAAAGAAGTATAAAAATAATTGCAATTGCCGTTTTCATATCCAACTCTACCAAAACATTTCTTAATACTAATCAAATCAGATAATCATTAATTCGAATACAGAATCATCAGTCACGTGAAAAACTAAACAATTATTTCGCAACTATCAATTGAAGAATATTTTCCTTTCCGGTAAAGCTACTGGATAGAATCTAATTGATATTTCATTTAGAAGTTTAGATTATTTTCTCAAATCTTATTTTTCAATGACGGCAGCAAATCCTCCTCCAGGTGCCAAATGAATATTCAATTTTGTTTTACTATCTACAATTTGTGATAACATTTTAAAATCGTTTGCGTTACGATCTGCATTAATTCCATCTTGCCAGATTTTAATTTTATAGTCGCCAGCAGGTAAAAATGAAAAATCAATAGTTAAATCTCTTGATGTCCAGTTCGTCATCGCACCGATATACCATTTATCAGCATTCCTTCTGACAATTAAAATATATTCACCAATCTTGGAATCAAGCACTTTGGTATCATCCCACACAGTAGGAACTTTGGAAAGAAATTCCATGCACTCAGGTTCTTGGTAGTAATGAGTAGGATTATCTGCAAGCATCTGCAGCGGACTTTCGAACACAACATACATCGCAAGCTGATGAGCACGCGTTCCCTGACTCATCGGGACAGTGAAAATCGGTTTGAACGATTGCTTGGTTGCATTGATCATGGCACCCGGTGTATAATCCATTGGTCCGACAAACATACGGATGAAAGGTAGGGTAACCGCCATATTTGGATTAGCATTCTCACTCCACTTACTATGCTCGAGACCAAGCACACCTTCACTTGTAATTACGTTTGGAAAAGTTCTATAGAGTCCGGTTGGTTTATAAGCGCCATGAAAATCAACAAGCAACTTTCTTTTAGCTGCCTCCTTAGCAACTTTGTAATAGTAATTAACCATCCACTGATCATCACGCTGCATGAAGTCAACTTTTATTCCTTTGATTCCCCATTTTGTAAACTGTTCCATAGCTTCATCAAATTGATCGTCAAGTGTTTTCCAACTCATCCACAAAATAATTCCAACATTTTTTTGATTTCCATACGCGATCAGTTCTTCAACATTTATATCCGGACTTTCCTGAAGCAGGTTACCCAGTTTATACCAACCTTCATCAAGAATTACATATTCAATTCCGTACTTTGATGCAAAATCGATATAATATTTATAAGTATCGTTGTTAATACCTGCTCTGAAATCCACACCATAAATGTTATTAAAATTCCACCAATCCCATGCAACTTTACCCGGTTTAATCCAGCTGAAATCAAAATTTTTATCTGAGGGTTTTGCGAGTTTATAAACAATTGTATTTTCTATCAGGTCGCCGTCTTTTTCCGAAACAGCAATAACACGCCAAGGAAAATCTCTTGTGCCGTTAGTTTCAGCTAAAAAATTTTGCCGTTGAGTTAAATATACATCGCGGTCGCTTCTTACAGTATCTTTTGCGGGATAATACGGAAATAGACTTTTAAGCTGATAAAAATTTTTTTCTGAACCCGTTAAATACATTCCGGGATAATCTTCAAGATCGGATTCAGTAATCAATGCATTTACACCGTTATCAAGTTTGACAAGTGCAGGTAATGAACAGAATTTTTTTGAAGTTACCTCGCTAAGTCTAATGTGTGAATAAACACACTCGGAGTGTGACATAAAACTATTTTCTTCAGGAAATAGAATCTGATAATCCTTTCCAAAATTAAATTCTGACTGTTCGTTCATTACTTTTATTTTATCGGAGAATGATGTACTGAATCTGTAAGCGACTGCATCGTCATACAGACGGAAAATAATTTTATAATTACCTTCAAATATTAATGTTAGCTCTGCATAATTATCCTTTATCGAAGCGTATTTCTGTTTAACAACCGGTTTCAGAATTTCATTTACTGTTTTTGTTTTACTATCAACAAGCATCGGATTTCTGCCGAGTATAATTCCATCAGCAATTTCCATCATAATTTCTGATGGTTCGATCAAAACATTTCCGTTCTTCAACAATGAATACTTGATGCTGTTATTAACATCAACTTTTAATTGCAGTTTCTTTTGGGGAGAACTGACAATAAATTCCTTAGCAGATAAAACTGATGTGCAAAGTATAATTGCTAAAAATATTTTTAAGCTGACTTTCATATAACACCACATTTATTAATTCTATTTACTTGCTCAATTTATAAACTCCGAAATTTGATAGTGTGGGGTTCAATCTCGATTCATCAACCGTTAATCTGATTCGGTTTGTTTTTACAGGATCAACGCTGAGTAATCTTTTATATCCAACGGTTGTTCCTTCTGCAAATTTTTTCCACTCATTTCCATTCCAGTATTCAAGATGAAACTTTTCAATACGCTGACCAACTCTTATTTCCTCCTGAAGCATAACAACATCAAAGCTTACCGTTTCAGGCAGAATAAATTCGAGCGAATTAAAATTCTTACTATCGTCTGCAATCCAGTATTTATCCTTTGCAAAAAGAGTTTTTTTAGGAATTGTTTTATTACTACTATTTATTTTCACTTTAGAATTCTCTGAAAGGTCCTTCTTAAATGTTTTATCGATTACTCTTTTCAGTCCTTGCAGACTATTGATATCGTTATCATGAATTAACCCCCGTTTATCCGGAGGAATATTGAGTAGAAAAACTCCGTTCTTTCCAACTGAGTTAAAGTAGATATCCACAAGCTTATCAACAGATTTAACAAGTGAATCCTGGGATGAGTGATAAAACCATCCCGGACGAATTGAAACATCGGTCTCTGCCGGATACCAGAAGAGAAGATCGGACTCTTTAATTTTTTCGCGGCTCCCTAAATCATAATCGGTCATATCGCCCGGTTTGTAAATTTCATCGAGCGAAGTCCTATCGCTTGTAATTTTTTTCTTGTCATCGGGATTTAATTTGATAGGGATAACACTCCATTCAGTATCGCGACCATAACCGGTTTCTGTTCCAACCCAACGAATATCCGGACTCATTCCAAAAATCACTGCACCGGGTTGAATCTTTCTTATTAACCTGTAATACGCTTGCCAATCATATTCCTGTTTTTTTCCATTCGGACCTTCACCGCACGCACCATCAAACCATACTTCTGTTATTTCGCCGTAATTTGTCAATAGCTCAGTCAATTGATTCAGAAAGTACTGATTATATTTTGGTGAATCTCCATAATCAGGATTATTGCGGTCCCAAGGCGAAAGATAAAGACCCACTTTCAAACCGTATTTTCTGCAAGCATCTACAAATTCACGAACCACATCACCTTTACCGTTTTTCCACGGACTGTTTTTTACACTATGTTCAGTAAATTTACTCGGCCATAAACAGAATCCATCATGATGCTTGGCTGTCAGAATCGCGAGCTTCATCCCTGCTTCTTTTAAGTTCTTAGCCCATTGTTCGGCATTCAGATTTGATGGATTAAATAATTTTGCATCTTCATTCCCCGCTCCCCATTCTCTATCCGTAAATGTGTTCATTCCAAAATGAAGAAATGCGATGTATTCAAGTTTTTGCCATTCATACTGCTGAGGTGTGGGAATTATATTCGCAGCTTTTCTAATAACCTCTTCTTCACTATCGGATTTATTTATGATAGACAGATAAGTACCTTTCTCACCAATTTTCTTCTGAGCAAAGATTGACACACCTAACAGTAAAAGAACCAAGAAAAATTTTTTCATGATGTAATCCGTTTTCAATAGTTAAATGAAAAATTATTTTTAATGAAACAGCATATTGTCCGGGATGCTCTGTTTAGAGATATTTTTGCTTTCAATAGAAACTTTAAGATCATTGCCGCCGCTTCTTTCAAAATACTGCACATCAAACTTGTGAAAACCTTTTGATAATGCTAATACACCTTTTCTTTCCTGCATACCATGCAATCCGTCATTATCAACAATCAGTTTATCGCCAATAAATAATTTACTTCCGTCATCAGAATCTGTAAAAAAAGTGTAAACGTCATCCTCGGGGATTAAAATATAACCGTTGTATCTGAACCCGAAATCGTCATTTTGATTTCGTAATGAAATATCAAAATTCTGAATAATGCCCTCTTTAACTGGCATTAACGAATTGAAATCCGGAAGTACATCCCACTTACCTTCGTAGTAATAATACTTAATTCCATTAGAAGGGTTATTAATGTTCAGGGATTTTTCGGGAATTACTTTTGTGAATGATGCACGAGAAACGTCACTAACAGGTTTTCCATTTCTGAATGATCTTACTGAAATAGTCGCGGTATTATCTAGTTCGATTTTATCCGTATATATTTTAGAATTAACTGTCGGGATACTTCCATCAGTTGTATATCTTATCTCAACATTCTGCTGATCGGTATTAACATTAACAGCAATCTTATCGATAAAAATATTAACGGGACTAATTATAGTGGGCGGATTGGTTACATTCTCTTTACCTTCAACATCAAGTACCACAACGGTATTAATTTCATTCAGAGGTTTAGACGGAACATGAATAATTATTGCGTCCTCATTACGTTTTGCGGCTAGCAAATTTTTCCGCTTGTCAGATAGAATGTAAGCCTTAACCGGTTTATTTAAGATGCCCGGGAGAATTAGTTTACCATCTTCTGGCCAGTCAAAAACATGCAGATATAATCGTGTATCATTACCCAATATTTTTTTTGTACATCTTCCCCATGTAAGGTTTGAGAAAGGACTGGCAAGTGTTCCGTAAATTGATTCGCCATTTAGATTCATCCAATCGCCAATTTCTTTCAACCTGTCAATACTTTCTTGCGGAAACAATCCTTCTGCAGTTGGTCCAACATTCAATAAGAAGTTTCCGCCTTTGGAAGCAATATCAGCAAGCATTCTGATCAACTCTTTTGCCGATTTGAAATTTTTATCAAACTTATTATAACCCCAGTAATTATTCATTGTGATGCAGGATTCCCAATCAACACCGGGAAATCCCGTTGGAGGAATCTGCTGCTCTGGTGTTCCAAAATCTCCACCAAACTCACCTTCTTTTGTTAAGCCCTCCATTCCACTGCGTCCAACACCAACGCGGTTATTAATAATTATATTCGGTTGTAAATTTCTCACATAATTATATAACTCAATTCCAAGTTTGGAATTCCATGTATCCTCCCACTCGCCATCGAACCAGAGAACACCAATTTCACCATAATTAGTAAGAAGCTCTTTCAATTGATTTTTAAGGTATAGAAAGAATCGATTATAATCTGCACCTTCAACAGGACGGTCGGTTTCCCATTCTCTTCTTGGCAAATAATCCGGATGATGCCAATCCATAATAGAATGATAAAAGCAAATTTTTATTCCGTGTTTATGGCAAGCATCGGAAAGCTCTTTAAGTATGTCGCGCTTGAATGGAGTTGACATTATATCAAAATTAGTAAACTTAGAATCGAAGAGACAAAATCCATCGTGATGTTTAGAGGTAATTACGATGTATTTCATTCCCGCATCTTTAGCTAATTTAACCCATTCTTCAGCATTGAACTTAACAGGATTGAATTGATCAACAAGTTTGTCATATTCTTTAAGTGGAATCTGTGCTGTGGTTCTAATCCATTCAGCGTGATTTGTGGAACCGTTCCATTCGCCAGCTGGAATTGAATACAAACCCCAGTGAATAAAGAGACCGAACCGTGCTTCGCGCCACCATTGCATTCTGTGGTCACGCTCTTCCTTAGTTTCTTTTGTAAAATCCTGAGCATCGATGGAAATGAAAAGAGCAATCAAAAGAATTAATAGATACTTCATAGCTTCTCTATCTATTATTTGAAAAGACTATTACCCAACATTTGATATGACAATTGCAATCTACAAAACGTTGATAACATCTACATCAGAATTTCATATCTTTGCAGAAATTTTTTGAGGAATTAATGAACTTCAAAGTGACAAAATCCGATACTGTCTTTCACGGTAAAGTTTTTGATGTAAGAGTTGACGAAATAGAATACAATGATTCCGGTAATAAAAGCTTCAGACAGGTTGCGGTTCATCCCGGAGGTGCTGTTGTTGTTCCTGTTAAAGATGACGGCAAGATTATTTTAATTACTCAATATCGTTATCCGCACAATGAAGTTGTACTGGAATTACCGGCCGGTAAGCTAGAAAAAGGTGAAGATCCAAAAGTTTGTGCATTGCGCGAGCTGACCGAAGAAACGGGTTATTTGGCAAATGAAATTTCAAAACTCGGTAAAATTTTTACAACTCCGGGATTCTGTTCCGAAGTGCTTCATATTTATCTTGCCAATGGTCTCAAACCGGGTAATCATGCACGCGAAGAAGGTGAAGAGGATATTCAACTTGTCGAACTGACATTTGAGGAGATTGAAAATAAAATTAAATACGGCGAGATTGTTGATGGGAAAACGATTTCGGGGATCTATTTGTATAGACTTGTATCAAGAGCATGATACTTGATGCTGGATACTTGATACTGGATTCTAAATGCTAATTACAAGTATTGGACAGAGAATAAATTGGATTTTTTAACGAGAACTAATGTGTTCTTTTTCAACTGATTGAATAAAGGAATTTAACTTTTTGCCAAGCATTTCCAATTTTGAATGAATTTTGGTGTATTCAATTTCATCGATAAGTGATTTTGTCTCTAATAAAGTTTCTAAATGATCTATAGTTTCATCATTGGATGCCAATGCAATTATTAAGTGATGTATAAATTCCTGTTTATAATACCTCCGTCCATAACCCTCAACAATATTTGATTTCACGGATTTCACTGATCTTCGAATCTGACTACCTACTTCATACATTTCAAATTTGGGAAGCTTCGAGATAGTCAATTCATAAATTTCAATAACAACATCTCTTGCCAATTGCCATATTTCTAAATTCTTATAACTCATCAAATATCCTCAAACTTATGATCCAGAATCAAGCATCAAGAATCGAATATCCAGCTTCACTCGTTTACCAGTTCATCCAGCTCAACTTTGTGCAAATGGGTTATTTTCTTACCAAGAAACCTTTCTGCAATTTCTCTGAATTTTGAAGGGATATCACTCACATAAAATTCTTTTTTACCAATCTGGTTGGAAATATTTCTTAATCCGCGTCCATTCAAATATTCTTCTACTAATCGTGCCGCTGGCGTGCCGGAATCGACAAGCTTAACACCCTTACCAACAACTTTCTGAATTATATCTTTAAGTATGGGATAATGAGTACATCCAAGAACCAGACTATCTATTTTTTTTATCTTCAACTCATTCAAATATTCTTTTGCAATCAATTCGGTTGCTTTATGGTTGATCCATCCTTCTTCTGCAATTGGAACGAACAAAGGGCA
>CAZEBL010000065.1:0-12712 GCA_964510325.1 uncultured Melioribacter sp.
TCACGAAGCATTTACTGCAATGCGTGCTCGCGGTGCAAGTGTTACTGATATTGTTGTTCTTGTTGTTGCTGCAGATGATGCAGTTATGCCTCAAACTGTTGAAGCAATTAATCATGCCCAGGCAGCCAATGTTCCGATAATTATTGCTATCAACAAAGTTGATAAACCGAACTCCAACATAGAAAAAATAAAACAACAGCTTGCAGAAAGAAATATTTTAGTTGAAGACTGGGGTGGTAAATACCAGTGTGTAGAAATCTCTGCAAAGTTCGGTAAGAATGTAGATATACTACTCGAAAAAATTGCTCTTGAAGCCGAGTTGCTCGACTTAAAAGCAAATCCAAATAGATTGGCACATGGTGTAATAATCGAATCTCAAATGGATAAAGGAAAGGGTGTAACTGCTACGGTTCTTGTTCAAAAAGGAACACTTAAAATTGGTGATCCGTTTATTGCCGGTGTAGTTCATGGTAGAGTTAGAGCTATGTTCGATGAGAGAAGTAATAAAGTATTTGAAGCTGCTCCTTCAACACCGGTTCTGGTTTTGGGATTTGAATCCGCTCCGCAAGCCGGCGATTCCTTTACTGTTGCAGAATCTGAACGTGAAGCTCGCGAGATAAGTTTGAAAAGACAACAGATAAAACGAGAACAGGATCATCGACAGGTTAGACATATTACTCTTGATGAAATCGCAAGTCAAATCAGCAGAGGCGGATTTAAAGAATTACCTATTATTGTTAAAGGTGACGTTGATGGATCTATCGAAGCTCTTGCCGATTCATTAATGAAATTATCTAATGATGAAGTAGCCGTTCGTGTAATTCATAAAGGTGTCGGTGCAATTTCAGAAGGCGATGTTCTTTTAGCCGCCGCTTCACAGGCTATAATTATCGGTTTCCATGTTCGTCCTAATATTAATGCAAGAAAATTAGCTGAACAGGAAAAGGTTGATGTAAGATTATATAATATTATTTACGATGCAATAAACGAAGTAAAATCCGCTCTCGAAGGAATGCTTTCACCTGTTGTTTCGGAAGAACTGGTTGGTACTGTTGAAGTTAGAGAAATATTCAAAGTCCCTAAAATTGGAACTGTCGCCGGTTGTTACGTTCAGGATGGAAGAATTGAAAGAAAGAATAAGATCCGTTTGTTCCGCGATGGTATTGCTATTTATGAAGGCGATCTAACTTCATTAAAAAGATTCAAAGATGATGTACGCGAAGTTGAAAAAGGATTTGAGTGCGGACTTGGCATTGCGAACTTTAACGATATTAAAGTCGGCGACATAATTGAATCGTACAAACTCATAGAAACTAAAAAGAAACTTGCTTAATGTCTTACAGATTAGATAAAGTTGCCAGCTTAATTAAAGAAGAACTAAGCTTAATATTTCTTCACAGGGTTCAGGATTCTGAAGTAGGACTTGTTACTGTTACAAGTGTAAAAGTTAGTGCCGATCTTCAGCATGCTAAAACTTATCTTTCTGTTTACGACAAGAATAAGCGTAGTGAAGTCCTTGAAAAAGTTAATAATCTTAAGGGTATTATAAGGAGCGAGCTGGCTTCAAAAGTAAAATTGAGGTATATACCCGAACTTCATTTTTTTATTGATGATACTCTGGATTATGTTGAAAAAATCGAGGGATTATTTAAGCAAATTCATTCCTCCGATGGAAAAGAAGAAAATGATAACAAGGGAAAATCTTGATTACTATACACCGGATTTTGAATCTGGCGAAGTGATACTTATTGATAAGCAACTATATAAATCGTCCTTTGATATTGTGTATAAAGTTAGAAAAGCAATCAATGTTAAAAAAGTTGGTCACGCCGGCACGCTCGATCCTATGGCTACTGGTTTGTTAATTGTTTGCACAGGTAAAATGACTAAACAAATTGCTTCGTTTAGAGGACTTGATAAAACATATAAAGGTGTTATTACTATTGGTAAAACAACACCTTCATTTGATATTGAAACTGAATTTGATTCGGAATCCAATTTCTCGAATATTAATTGTGATTTGATTAATGAAACGGCAAAATCATTTTTAGGTAAGAGCTTTCAAATTCCACCGGTTTATTCAGCTGTTAAACACAATGGAAAGTCGCTTTACCAGTTTGCTCGTAAGGGTATTCAGATTGAAAAAGAACCGAGAGAAATTTTTATCTCGCGATTCGAAATTTTAAATATCGATTTACCCGAAGTCCAGTTCCTAATAACTTGCTCAACCGGAACTTATATAAGAGTAATTGCTAATGATTTCGGAAAGAAATTAGGTTGTGGTGCTTATCTAAGCAGATTAAGAAGAATAGGGATCGGTCAGTTTGATGTTGATGATTCTATTACTATTAGTGAGTTTAACGAGAAGTACAAGACTGTAACCTTAGCATGAATAAAAATATTAATATGACTGTTTATACCGACATAAATGAATATATAAAGCAGACTAATGCAGTAGTTACCGTTGGAACATTCGACGGTTTGCATCGCGGACATTTACAAATAATGGAAACGATGAAAAATATTGCAAGGAGTATTAACGGAAAAAGTGTTGTTATTACATTCGATCCGCATCCAAGAAGCGTTATATCCCAAAATTATGATTTAAAAATTTTGATATCGTTTAATGAGAAAAAAAGAATTCTTGAAAATATCGGAATTGATGAACTAATAGTTCTAAATTTTACAAAAGAATTTTCTCAACTTACTTCGGATCAGTTTATTAAGAATTATCTGGTCGATAAATTCGGTGCGGTTCATATGGTAGTCGGTCACGATCATAAATTCGGCAAAGATAGATTGGGTGATGAGGATAAGCTTAGAGAACTTGGAAAAATTTACAACTTTGATGTAACAGCGGTTCCTCCGGAAAATAATAACGGTGAAATAATAAGCAGCACAAAAATCCGCAATGCACTTTATGAAGGTGATGTTGAGAAAGCATCACTTCTATTAGGAAGAAACTATACTTTTACGGGTCATGTTGTTAAAGGAGCGCAACGGGGCAGAGTATTGGGATTTCCAACTGCAAACTTAGAACTTGACGATATAAACAAAGCAATTCCCAAAAAAGGTGTTTATATTGTTTCTTGCAGTTGCGAAAAAGAATCTTATTTCGGTATTATGAATATCGGTTATCGGCCTACATTTGAAGAGAGGACGGTACTTGTTATTGAAGTCCACATCCTTAATTTTGATAAGGATATTTACGGAAAAGAATTAAGAGTAGATTTTATTAAAAGATTGCGCGACGAGAAAAAGTATGAATCAAAAGATGATTTGATTCACCAAATTGAAGAAGATAAAAAGAAAGCTCTTGAATTAATAAATGTTTTAGTTAACTAATTGATTCCGGTACCTTACTGGTTTCTGGAATTAAATCGAACAAATCAAAAAAGGAGTAACACAATGTCGTTATCAAAAGAAAAGAAACTTGAACTAATCAAGAAATACGGAAAAAGTGACAAAGACAGCGGAACTGCTGAGGTTCAAATAGCTCTCTTAACCGAGCGAATCAATAACCTTACTGCTCATTTCGAAGGACACAATAAAGATCATGCTTCCAGAAGAGGTCTTATGCAAATGGTTGGTAAAAGAAGAAGACTGCTCGATTATTTAGCAGGTAAGGATATTGAAAGATATCGTAGCATAATTAAAGAATTGAACATTAGAAAGTAATGAGGAAAGTAAATGGTATATTCTAAAGAAGTTGAAATAGGCGGTAAGATTTTAAAAATTGAGACTGGTAAACTCGCTAAACAATCAAATGGCGCAGTTACAGTTCAATATGGCGATACGGTTGTTCTTGTAACAGCTGTTGCTGGTGAGTTGAAAGATGATCTGGATTACTTTCCGCTTAGTGTTGAATATAGGGAGAAAGCTTTTGCAGTAGGAAAAATTCCGGGCGGCTTCTTTAAACGAGAAGGAAAACCGAGTGAAAAAGAGATTCTAAGTGCACGTTTAGTGGATAGACCAATAAGACCTTTATTTTCAGAAAATTATTTGAATGATACTCAGGTTGCTGCATTTGTCTATTCGTATGATAATGAGAATGATGCGGATGTTCTTGCCGCTGTAGGAGCTTCTGCAGCACTTGTTATCTCCGACATTCCGTTTCTTGAACCTGTTGGAGAAGTGCGCGTTGGAAGAATTAACGGACAGTTTATTGTTAACCCCACTAATGCTCAGGTTGAAGAGAGCGATATAGAACTTGTTGTTGCCGGAACGGATAGTTCTATTATGATGGTTGAAGGTGAAGCAAAAGAAGTTAGTGAAGATGAAATGCTTAATGCTCTAAAATTTGCTCATCAGGAAATTAAAAAGATCGTAAAAGTTCAGAATGAATTACGCGAACTATGCGGTAAACCTAAAATGGTTGTTCCCGAAAAAGTGATTGACCAGAATCTTTTTAATGATGTAAAAGATCTTGCTTATGGTAAGTTAAAAAATATTGTGGAAGCTGTTCTTGCAAAAGAAGAAAGATCTTCTAAGAACAAGGAACTTGAACAGGAAGTATTAACTGCACTTGCAGAAAAATATCCTGAACAGGAAAAAGTTATTAAAGCAATCTTACACGATATGGAAAAGGAATTAATGCGCAACCGTATCCTAGATGAAGGATTAAGACTAGATGGAAGAAAAACAGATCAGATTCGTCCAATAACTATTGAACTTGGTATTCTTCCGCGTCCTCATGCAACAGCACTTTTTACACGCGGAGAAACACAGAGTTTAACCACTTTAACCTTAGGAACAAAACAAGACGAGCAGATTATAGACGGACTTCAAACCGAATTCAGGAAGCGATACATTTTGCACTATAACTTTCCTCCATTCAGTGTAGGTGAAACCGGAAGATACAGCGGGGTTGGAAGAAGAGAAGTCGGGCACGGAAATCTTGCTGAAAGATCCTTGAAAAATATCCTTCCACCCGAAGAAGTTTTTCCTTACATGATTCGGCTTAACTCCGATATACTCGAATCTAACGGTTCATCATCAATGGCAACTGTTTGCGCCGGTTCATTAGCATTAATGGAAGGCGGCGTTCCTGTTAAATGTGCTGTTGCCGGAATTGCAATGGGTCTTGTTAAAGAAGGTGATCGTTACGCGGTTCTTTCTGATATATTGGGCAATGAAGATCATTTAGGTGATATGGATTTTAAAGTAGCCGGTTCTGAAAATGGAATTACCGGTTTTCAGATGGATATTAAAATTCAGGGAATTTCATTTGAGATTATGGAAAAAGCACTTACCCAGGCAAAAGCTGGTCGGCTCCATATCCTAAAAATTATGAATGAAGCAATTTCTGTCCCCAACCCTAATATCTCTAAATATGCTCCAACACTTCTCTCAACCAAAATTAATACCGATAAGATTGGTGCTGTAATTGGACCAGGTGGAAAGGTAATTCAAAAGATTCAAAAAGACTTCAGTGTTGAGATCAATATCGAAGAAGACGGTACGGTTAGCATTGCCGGACAGGATCGTCAAAAAGCTAAGGAAGCTAAAGAATATATTAAATGGTTGACAGCAGAACCAGAAATAGGTAAGAGTTATAACGGAAAAGTAATGAAGATAACCGACTTTGGTGCGTTTGTAGAAATTTTACCGGGCACTCAAGGATTACTTCATATTTCTCAGATTGATAATAAACGGGTTAACAAAGTTACCGATGTTCTTAAAGAAGGTGATATTATTAAAGTAAAACTGTTAAGCATTGAAGGCGGAAAGTTTTCTTTATCAAGAAAAGCTCTGCTTAAGGATAAAGAAGAAGTCCAGGAAAATTCTGAAAATGATAATTCGTAAGATGAATTTCTAATAATCGGAAAATTAATTGTCTGTCCCGCCTTAAACGGGACAGAATGATTTTGCCGTTTAATAGTTTCATCTGTTATGTAAGTAAAAATTTTGTTACGTTGAGAATGTGATGAAGATAGGAAACCTTGATATAGAAAATAAATTGTTTTTGGCTCCTATGGCGGAGGTTACCGACTCTTCATTTAGAAAAATTGCAAAAGAGTTAGGTGCCGGAATTACTTTCACTCAAATGGTAAGCGCACAGGGAGTTTTAAATAATAACTTCGAAACTCTACGCCTCCTCTCATTCAGCCGAGACGAAAAACCAATCGGCGTTCAAATACTTGGAAACGAACCTGATATTCTTGGTGATGCAGTAAAAGAAATTGTAAAGCTTAAGCCCGATTTAATTGACCTTAATTGCGGTTGTCCTGTTGATAAAGTTGTAACCAACAATATGGGCTCTGCTCTTTTGGATGACCCTAAAACAATGGGTAAGCTTATAAGAAAAATGGTTGATTCATCCGGCAGTGTTCCAATCTCTGTTAAACTTAGACTTGGAAAAGATAAAAGTAACATTAATATTTTTGAAACTGCCAGGGTTGCAGAAGAGAATGGAGCTTCAGTTCTATTTGTTCATGCCCGCACCCGTGCAGATAAATATGAATCTGATCCCGATTGGCATTGGCTTAAAAAAGTAAAAGAAAATGCTGGTATTCCTGTAGTTGGTAATGGATCAATCTTCACACCTCAAGACGCTAAAGAAATGATTGATTTAACCGGTTGCGATTCTGTAATGGTAGCACGCGGCGCACTCGGTAATCCATTCCTATTCGATAGATTTAATAAGTTAATAACTACCGGATTGGATCCCGGACAACCAAATGTTGATATTATCCGCAATACTCTTCTTAAACAAATTTCCTACATGGAAAGAGAATTTGGCGAACCGAATAGTATAGACAAAGCCAAAAAAAATTCAATCTGGTATTTCCGTTTTTATCCCGGCATCAATCAATTTTTAGAAAAAGTATTTTCATTGAATAATTTACTTTCAATCCGTTCTTTAATTGAAGAACACACACAAAATATTTTAAACGGTAATCTTAAGGTTACCGAATTAAGCGAAATTAATATAAAATTTAAGAAGAAAGTTTTATTCTGGTTAGCCGATGAAAGCATAGAATCATTAGGTTGAAACCGGAATAAACTTACAAAGAGTTTTTCATGAATAAAGAAATTATTATCAGTTCTTCTACAACTCAAAACAGAGTTGCTATTACAGAAGACGGTAACCTGGTAGATTTCTTCGTAGACCATCCGGAAAAACAAAGAATGGTTGGCGATGTTTATCTTGGCAGAGTTGCCAGAGTTTTACCCGGAATTAGAGCGGCATTTATAGACATCGGTCTTAAACACGATGCCTTTCTTCATTTCTCGGATATTGGTGAAAGGACAGAAGCACTTCAAGGAATTTTTGATGATGACGAAGATGAGGATGAAGAACAATCTCCAAATCCTTCTCCTAATGCAACAGTAGAAAATCCCAATCAACCTACATTAGAACTTCCTAAACCGGAAATTAGAGAAAGACAAATTACAAAGCTCCATAAAGGGCAGGAACTCCTTATTCAAATTCTTAAAGAACCTGTTAAGGATAAAGGTGTTCGGGTTACATCTTCGGTTTCAATACCCGGACGTTTCTGCGTTTTACTACCGATGGATAATAAAATTGGCGTTTCAAAAAAGATTGTAGAGTATAAAGAGAGAAAACGACTAAGAAAAATTGCACGAGGAATAATTCCTGAAGATTGCGGATTGATTATTCGAACTGCCGCTAAAGACCAGGACGAAGAATCATTATCAGCCGATCTTAAATATCTTGTTAAAATCTGGGAAGATATTCAGGAAGATGCAAAAAAACTTGAACCGCCTTCCCTTCTTTACAAAGATCTTAGCACAACTATTAGTGTAATAAGGGATTTATTTTCTCCAGATGTATCTAAAGTATTTGTGGATTCGAAAAAATTATTTAAAGAAATCCGCAATTACGTACAGTTTATTCAACCCGCCCTTGTTGATAGAATTGAATTCTATAAAGAGGATCGTCCAATATTTGAGTCCTTCAAGGTCGATGAGCAGATAAAGAACTTAATGCGTAGAAAAGTTGCACTACCAAGCGGTGGACACATTGTCATTGATCATACTGAAGCAATGACGGTGATTGATGTAAATAGTGGTCGTTATGCAGCCAAAAAAGATCAGGAATTAAACTCACTCAAGACCGATCTCGAAGCTTCGAGAGAAATTGTAAGACAGCTCCGTTTGCGTGATATCGGGGGTTTGATTGTGGTTGATTTTATTGATCTTGAAGACGAAAAGAACCGTAAAAAGATTTATGATGAACTTAAAAAGGAATTCAAAAAAGACCGTGCAAAGACTGCAATGCTTCCTATGACGGAATTTGGTTTGATGCAGATTACACGTGAAAGAGTTAGAGAAAATATTGTTCAATCGATGACAGAAGTATGTCCTTATTGCGAAGGGACCGGATTGTTAACAAAGAAGTCGAATCTAATTCACGAAATTGAAGGATGGTTAAAAAGATATAAGATGGAAGGGAAATATTACTCGTTAATTATTCGTGTTCATCCATCGCTTGGGGAAAAGTTGAAACAGGGATTTATCTCAACACTAACTAAAATTCAACTCAAGTATTTTATTAAACTAAGTTTGGAACAGACTGAAAAAATAAGTCCCCAAACTTTCAGGTTTATTGCAAAGAAAACCAACGAAGACCTAACGGAAGAGTTTGCATAGGGATTTAATTTGGGATACAAAAAAATATCCGGATTTTATTTAATTTTAATCGTTAGAAAAATTAAAATACTGGAGGAAACGCTACATGAAATTTTTTATTGATACAGCAAATATTGCACAGATAAAAGAAGCCGCTTCCTACGGATTGCTCGATGGCGTTACCACCAATCCTTCTCTTGTAGCAAAAGAAGGCATGGACTTCAGAAAATTATTAGAAGAGATCTTAAAAATTGTTGATGGACCAATTAGTGCAGAAGTTGTATCTACCGATTACGATGGAATTATGAAAGAAGCGATCGAATTGGCAAAAATTCATAAAAATATTGTTGTAAAGGTCCCCCTTATTAAGGATGGTATAAAAGCTGTTAAAGCATTGTATGAAGAAGAGATTAAAACTAATGTAACACTTTGCTTCTCAGCATCCCAGGCGTTACTTGCTGCAAAAGCCGGTGCAACTTACATCAGTCCTTTTGTTGG
This sequence comes from uncultured Melioribacter sp., assembly GCA_964510325.1. Classification (GTDB taxonomy): domain Bacteria; phylum Bacteroidota; class Ignavibacteria; order Ignavibacteriales; family Melioribacteraceae; genus DSXH01. The sequence goes on from CAZEBL010000065.1 coordinate 9,094, forward strand.
TCGTCTCGATGACATTAGCCATAATGGTATGGATCTTATCAACCAGATTATACAGATATATAAAAATTATAATTATAAGACTCAGGTACTGGTTGCAAGTATCCGTCATCCGCTTCACCTTGTTGATGCTGCAATGATGGGCGCCGATGTTGCAACAATGCCTTTTGATGTCATAGAAAAATTATTTAAACATCCTCTTACCGATATCGGTCTTGAGAAATTTCTAAGCGACTGGAAAAAACTAAATCAGAAATAATTATGAAAAAAACAAAATTTTACTCGATTCATGAAAGACTTGGTGCAAAGATAGTTGATTTTGCCGGTTTCAAAATGCCAGTTCTTTATTCATCAATAATCAACGAACATAAGGCAGTCCGTTCTTCCGTTGGTGTTTTCGACGTATCCCATATGGGAGAAATATTCATACGGGGCGAAAAAGCTCTTGACTTCGTTCAGCATATCACCGTTAATGATGCATCAGTTTTATATGATGGAAGAGTTCAGTATTCTGCAATGTTATATAATGATGGAGGAATTGTAGATGATCTTCTTGTTTATCGTATCTCAGAAAAAGAATTTATGCTTGTAGTTAATGCTTCTAATAAAGACAAAGATTATGAGTGGATGAAAAAGAATAATACTTTCGGGGTGGAAATAATTGATGAGAGCGACGAATACTCATTGCTTGCAGTTCAGGGTCCTAATTCCAAAAAAGTTATTGAAAAAATATGTGATAAATCTATTGATATTGAATATTATCATTTCTTCAATGCTAAAGTTGCCGGTGTTGAAATGATACTTTCCAGAACCGGATATACGGGCGAACTTGGTTACGAATTGTATTTTAAGGGTGATGAAAATGTTGCAGAAAAAATCTGGAACGCTCTTTTTGAAAGCGGGAAAGAAGTAAATATTCAACCGGTAGGACTTGGTGCAAGAGATTCATTACGATTAGAAATGGGTTTCTGCTTATATGGTAATGATATTGATCAAACAACTAATCCTTTAGAAGCCGGACTCGGATGGATCACAAAACTTAAGAAACCTTCCTTTATTGGTAAAGACGTCTTGGTGAAAGTGAAAGAGGAAGGGCTAAAAAGAAAATTAGTTCCGCTAATATCAGATGAAAAATCATTCCCAAGACATGGATATGATCTTTCTGTAAATGGTAAAAAAGTTGGTCATATTACAAGCGGTACTGTAAGTCCAGTGCTGGATAAAGCAATAGCAATGGGGTATGTTGAATCTGACTACGCAAAAGAGGGAAATCAAATTAATTTCTTAATTAGAGGGAAAGAGGTTCCGGCGGTTATTACAAAATTGCCGTTTATAAAAAACTAAAATGAAAATAAACGTTCTATATTCGAATTTACATCTTGATGAGCTCTACTTTACAGGTAAAACATGTGTTGTAATTGATGTTCTAAGAGCTTCAACAGTTATTGTTACTGCTCTTTCAAACGGTGCTAAAGAAGTCATTCCGGTTAATACGGTTGATTTTGCTGTCAAGGTTTCCGGAGATGCTTTTAGAAGTCAAACTATTTTGGGTGGTGAAAGAAATACTAAAAAGGTAGAGGGCTTTGCTCTTGGTAATTCACCATTAGAATATACGACCGATGTAATCGGCAGCAAATCAATTATTCTATATACTACTAATGGTTCAAGGTCTATTGTTAAAGCAAAATTTGCAGAAAATCTTTTTATTGCATGCTTTAACAATCTTGATGCTATTGTAAATCATCTGATTGAAATTAATAAAGACGCTGAAATTATTTGTGCCGGAACCAATGGCGGATTCAATCTTGAAGATGCTGTATGTGCCGGTAATATTGTTTACAATCTTGAACAAAGTGATATAGAAATTGAACTAACAGATTCTGCAATTGCCAGCAGATTACTCTATAAAAATTATTCTAAAAGCATTTTAAAGATGCTTAAAAATACCGACCACGGCAAACTATTAATAGAAAATGGATTCGAAGCTGATATTAAAGAATGTGCTAAAATCAGTTCGACCGATGTTATTCCATATTATAATTCTGGCGTAATTAAAAAAATAGAGTCAGCTTCCGATAAACAAAAAAAATCTGGCAATAATAATAAGTCGATTAATGCCAAAGAAAAATAAAGCTAAAGAAGATACTGGAAACGGTAAGGAGTATTTTGTAGTATCTCCAGCAAAAAAGAAAAAGCTGCTCGGTATTTTTTTGATTCTTTTTGCCGTCCTCATTTTCTTGAGTATTCTTTCATATTCAAGATACGACGATTCCTCATTCTCGTTTAGATTTACGGATTTATTCAATGTGTTCAGTTCAAATCCAGAACTAAGAAGTAAAGCAGCCGGAACTTATAACTGGCTTGGTATTTTTGGTGCTTACATATCTTACTTTTTTATTCATTCCACTCTGGGGTACTTTTCGTTAATTTTCCCTGTAATCATGTTTGTATGGGGTTATTCGGTTCTACGAGCTGCTTCATATAAACTTGCAATCTATGTTACCAATTTTTTACTTGTAATGGGAATTTTGATTTCGACATTCTTCGGAATGCTAAGATTTACTCCGGAGTTCGGTTTGTTTACAGATGTTTATGAGTTATCGGGAAATATTGGTGCTTTTTTTGGAATTGCAATTAGTAAATTATTGGGACCACTGGGGAGTATAATTTTTTTAATTGCTGCCATGATTGTTACATTGATTATCGCGTTCGATATCCGCCTAAGTGGAATACTTGAGTTCTTAAAGAAGTTTTATAAATCCGATGAAACTGCTGAAGCTGAAGTAAAAGTAAAACCCGCCGATGAAGAAAGTGAAGAAAATATAAACAAGATAAAAAGTTTAAGAAGCGATAAAAAACTAAAATCACTTCTTAAACAGGATGATGAAATTGAAGCGGAAGAAATTGAAGACGAATTGCCCGAAACAAGAATCCGCATAGTTAAAAAAGATGAACCGGAAAAAGTAATTGAACCGGAATTTCCTAAAGAGGAATTACCGAAGTCTAAGAAAATTGATTTATCAAAATCCGATAAACCTAAAGGTGACGATTCCCTCCCGGTAATTGATAAAGAAGCAGAAGCAAGTTTACCGGATCAGTGGGATGAAAATATAAAGTTTAATCCACCAACATTGGATTTATTAACACCAGCAGAGGATGAAGAAGTTAAAATTCACGAAAGTGAATTAAAACGTAATGCAGAACTATTAAAAGAGAAACTTGCTCTTTTCGATATTCAAATAGAGGATATTACTGTTACACCGGGACCAGTTGTAACACTCTACGAAATTGTTCCAGCGCCGGGTGTTAAAATTAGCCGTATTGTTAGTCTTGAACACGATATTGCACTTGCACTTGCAGCAAGGGGAATTAGAATAATAGCACCTATCCCTGTAAAAGCGCTATCGGTGTAGAAATTCCTAATGCTCAAGCATCAATTGTTAGAGCCCGTTCTGTTATTAGCAAAATAAAAGAAGCAAAAGGGGAATTACCGTTAGCATTGGGTAAAACTATTTCCGGTGATGTTTATATAACCGACCTTGCAAAAATGCCTCACATGCTTATTGCCGGTTCTACTGGTTCGGGTAAAAGTGTTGGTATTAATATGATTATAAATAGTTTG
>CAZEBL010000066.1:0-10974 GCA_964510325.1 uncultured Melioribacter sp.
TGCTGATATTGTTGCTTGCACAAAGGATTTTCCAAAGGCAATAGAAATTTATGATAAACTTCTTAATGAAGAATTTGACTACCGTCTTGCAGTGCAAAGAGCAAGAATTTATTACTACAATAAAGATTCTCTCTTGGCTGTTACTGAACTTGAAAGTCTGCAGAAAATTAAACCTGATGATGATGAACTAAATCTTTTTTTAGCTGATGCATATGCCGTAACTGATCAACCGGCTAAAGCTGAGAAGATTTATAGAGAATTAATTTCAAAAGCTGAAAATGATCAGGAACTAAAGGACTTAAACAAAAGACTTGTCTTTCTGGGAGAATATTACATAAGGAATAAAGAACTTGAAAGGGCAGATGAATTATTTGAAGAATTATTAGAACTCCCTGATAATTCTTATATCAAAAAAGATATTGATTTAAGAAGAATGTACCTTGCAGATGCTTATACATTAGAAGGTGAATACGGAAGAGCTGAAGATATTTATGATGAATTACTGGAAAGTACAACAGATACATCAGAAGTTAGAATATTAAAGCAAAGACTAAGCTGGATTCCTCCATCAGGGTTTAGTAGGGGTCTTACTTCAATTGGAAATTTCCTTTATGGATTTATTCCTACGAATGTTGGTTTAGCTCCGTTTTCTAATTATTATGCCGATAATCAGAACTTAAAATTGTGGAATTACGGATTAAGACTTGATGCCGGTATTTTCGGTTTCCTTGGTATAGGTGGATACTGGGGCAGAACTAATATCAGAACGGATTTATTTAACAGAAATTTTACCACCCTCAAAGGGGTTTTGTCGATTTACTTTTCACCATTGGTCTCTTTATCAGGAAGCTATGGAGTTCTAACTGCTCTCGGTGAGCCAAATAAGAATATCGGCGATATAACATTCCGTTACGAAAAACCGGAAAATTTTTCTATTTCAGCTTATTATGAAAATAATGATGCAAGATTAATTCTATATTCTCCAACATTAATTAACATAAGGTACAAATCGGAATTATACAGATTAACCGGCTACTACCAATTGAAAGATTTAATGCGTATTTCCGGATTTTATAGTTATTACAAGTTATCTGATAATAATGAAGGGAATGATTTCCAGTTGAGAATTGGTAAAAAGTTTTTTGAAAAAGCTTTTTTCGGTTACGAATACTTTTTCTCTGACTTTGCATTTATTTCAACATATTATTATTCACCTCAGGAGTTTGATTCCCATAGTCTCTGGTGTGAATATTCGTGGAAGTATGGCACTTCTTTAAAGGGTAATTTTGGGGGTAAAATAGGGTATGTACCTAAAGCAGATTTTATTATAAGTGAAATATTTGGTGAAGTGGTTTACAATCTAATTAAGTATTTAAATATTAGCGGTAGAATCGGATTTTCAAATAGCTTTAGATACGATGCCGGTTATCGATCTTTCTCTGCTTCTTTATCAGTTTACTGGAGTCTCTTCTAATTAAAATATCTTACCAGATACAAAATCTGCTGAAAAAAAATTAGTATATTTAAGCAATTATTCAGATAAAAAAGACAAATATTGTTATGAAATTTCCGAGAATCACTTTATTGTTTTTTCTTTTGTTAAAGTTAGCAATTCTTGCTTTACCGGTTTACTCCTCTAATGACAGATTTGAAGATTTATTTGTTTCAGGATTCGGATTCTATTCCAGTTCTGATGTATTTACTCCAAGTAGAATCCAACTTGGTAAATTTATTCCATTGAGTGGTAGTACGGAACAGATGAAAAAATTTTTTAATGCACTGAAAAATTCGAAAGAGAAAGTAATAAAAATTGCTCATTACGGAGATTCTTTAATTCAAGGAGATGTTATAAGTGAATGGCTAAGAGAAAAATTCCAGGAAAGGTTTGGTGGAAAAGGGGCAGGGTTATTACAAATAGTTTCAGCCGATATAAAAATGCGCCAGACTACCAAACATACATTTTCAGATGATTGGAATTATGTTGCAATTATTACACGCAATCCTGATCGGCTTCCATTTGGTATTAGCGGATCAGTTGCTGTTCCCAAACCCGGCAGTTGGGTAAAATATGAATCAACAAATTACTTATCTTCAACAAGCTCATTCAGCATAATAAAATTTTACTATAGCAATGCAGATAATTCAACTTCATTTCAATATACAGTAAATAATAAATCAAAATCCACAATTCAACTTAAACCCGGGAATAGTGTTCAAGAATTAAAAATTGATTTAAAGGAACAGGTTACATCTATTGAATTGAAATTTATTTCTGGAAAAGCTCCTTATTGTTATGGCGTGAGTCTGGAATCCGGCAATGGAATCTATCTGGATAATTTTCCTATGCCGGGTAATTCCGGTGTTTCGCTGGCTGATATTCCGAAAAATATAATAAAGGATTTCAACCAGTTGATTGATTACAATCTGGTAATTCTTACTTATGGTGCAAATGTGAATTCACCGAATAAGAATATCTTCAATCTTTATGAAAATAAAATGGTAGCTATTATAGAAGAATTTAAAACATTATTCCCAAATGCAAGTTTTCTTTTAATTGGAGTTGGTGATAAAACTATGAAAAGAGGGAATAAATTTATAACCAATCCAGATGTACCGCTCCTTCTTGAAGCACAAAAGAAAATAATCGAAAAAACCGGAATTACTTTTTGGAATTTATGGGAATCAATGGGTGGCGAAAACTCAATGGATTCTTGGGTTAATGCCGCACCACCATTAGCGCTTAAAGATTATTCTCACTTTACTCAATTGGGCGGACAAAGAGTTTCTCAATTATTATTCGACTCTATTATGGATTTATATCAAAAATTGAATCGATAAATTCTTTATTGTAAAAAAGGTAGTTAAATTATTCTTTTATACTAAACTCTTAAGCATTGTCATTAACTTATTTGCTTGCAATAATTTAATTATTAAATTATATTGTCATCAAAATTGTATAGTAATGAGTCAGATATTTCAATATGAGCTTCTTTTCTTTGGAATAGGCAAAGATTCTTCGTTTTTTAAGATAAAAATAAGAAATGCTATGGCACTTTATTTGTTTAATAATGTTGATTAGAAGAATTATTAATGGCAACAAAACCAAACAAATATCAAATTGCACTGGATAACAGAGAAGTTCAACCACCATCCAGAAACCTCGCACGCGAAAAAAAGCGGACAATTCTTATTACTGGATTATTGTCAATTTTACTATTCATTACAATTTTAATTACAATGCCGTTAACAATTCTAACGTGGAGCGGTTTGTTTGTTTACTCTTCAATTGTTTCTCTGGTTATTTTTCTTTTCATATTACTTATCCGTTATTTCGGAATTTTATTTATGGCATATTTCTATACAACGAAATATACCTTGCAGAAAAAACCTGGTTATTATCCCTTTGTTTCGATAATTGTTCCAGTTTACAACGAAGGGAAAATCTTATACTCATCCATCGAATCACTTCTGGATATTGATTATCCAAACTACGAAATAATTATTGTCAACGATGGATCAACAGATGATACTGCTGCTGTAGGTGAATCGCTTATCGGATATCATAAAGGTAGAATAGGATTAGTAAAGGTATCGCTAATTAACAAACCAAATGGCGGTAAATCAAAAGCACTGAATGCTGGTATTCAGTATTCTGATGCACAGTTTGTTCTCTGTATGGACGGTGATTCTCAATTAACACCTAACACACTTAAAATGGCAATGCGTCATTTTGATGATCCTTCAGTTGGAGCTGTAGCCGGAAATGTTAAAGTACAAAATAGAGGAAAAATTTTAACTGATTTACAAGCACTGGAATACTTAGAAGGATTAAACTTAGCAAGGAGTGCACAGGGTTTCTTACAAATGGTTAATATTATTCCTGGTCCTATTGGAGTATTTAGAAAAGTAACTTTAAGGGATGCTGGTTTTTATTCTAGCGATACCTTTGCCGAGGATGCAGATGTTACTTTGAAAATCCTCTCTAAAGGATGGAAAATTATTTATGAACCGAATGCTATTGCTTATACAGAAGCACCGGCATCAGTCTATCAGTTGTTAAAACAAAGATACCGCTGGACAAGAGGAATATTACAAGCTATTAGAAAACACAAGAGATATCTATATAATCCTACAGTTAATTTTAATAATAGTTTTATAATGTGGTCGATGTTTTATGAAGCTTTGATCTGGCCGGCAATGAACATTTTCGTTAATCTCTATTTTATTCTGGTTGCTCTCTTATATGGAATTCACATTACGCTTTTTCTCTGGTGGGTTGGCATTGCTGTGCTGGATTTAATGTCTGCTGTATATTGTATTGCTGCTGAGAAAGAAGAGTTTAGATTAGTCCCTTATGCAATTATTTACCGTCTGGTATTCATCTTATTGATTGATGTAACCAAGGCAATGGCAACGATTGAAGAATTCCTTGGTGTTAGAATGACCTGGGGAAAATTAGAAAGAACCGGTTCTGGTGCTTCTCCTTCAAATGCAAGACCAATTCCGGGGATAGTTGGTTCAAAATAAAAATTTTATATAGAGGTAGATATGGAATTAATTCCGATACTTTCATTGATTATTCTTGTTGCTACAATTTCAACTTTCATTCTTGCTGTCGGCGCATACATACTTTATAAAGTAAGAGAAAGGAAAGGTGTCTTAGCACAAGCTCCTCAACCTTCTGCAATACCGGCGGAGTTAATAGCACCTGCACCGTTAGTATCTGAGCAACGTACTCAAACGCCTGAACGCAGAACTTTTGAAGTTGTTGCACCACAACAGGAACCGGGATATGATTATCAACGTCAGCTAACTTATGGTGGCAGAGAAGAGTCGGCAAGGGGTCCTGAACTTCGACCAACTTATGTCGGTAATGCACCTGTTTATTCCGAGGGAAGCCGGTATCAAAAACCTACGGGAGAAAATGTTAGAAAAACAGAATCGGAGAAATCTGCTGCAAAGAAGAAATTTATGCGTTATACAAACGAAGGTTATGTTGAACCGAGTGGAAGAGAGAAAAAACAAGAGGATAATCTCAGGTGGCGGTAAAAGACTTTAAAGGTCTTAGAGTAAATTATTTAATAATTTTTCTAAGTGGCCTGGTACTTTTAATTACCGGTATTCTTGTATTCCTGCTCATAGTCCGTAATATTTACGGAAGCTATGAGATAAAAGAAATTTTACCTACCAAACAAAATCTGCAATTACTTTCTAGCGAAGAAAAATCGGGCAAAGCGGCAATACTCTATTCACGCTATACTGAAAATATGCTTCCTTCAGGAAGTACGTGGTTAAAAGACAATGTTGATACCTGGAAGAAGTTTGTTAAAGGTGCGAGAATGGATTTTGATATTATTACTGATCAATCCATTGAATTGGGACAGCATTTAGGTTATAAAGTTGTCATACTTCCGGGATCAAAATCCTTAAGCGATAGGCAGATGGTTCAGTTAAAAAAATATCTTGAAAATGGAGGAAGTTTATTTGTATCAGGAGGCCCGGCAACATTTTCTGATGAAGGTAAATGGCGCGGCTGGGAATTTTTTACTGAAGTGTTTGGGATGAAATTTAACAGAGAAATTAAACCAGAAGAGTTTTATAAAGTCCATACATTAAGAGGTAATTTACCGATAACTGCCGAAATTCCAACCGGATATGCACTTAAAATTGCTACCTGGGATAGACCAATTTATGCAGAAGTACTTGAACCTAGAACAACACAAGTTAGTTTTTGGTACGACTTTAGAAAAGAAGCGGGATTAGTTCGTGAGGAAATCTCTAAAAGTGCCGGCATTGCTTATGGAAATTACGGTAAAGGTCGTTTTGTATGGTATGGATTCGAATTAAATTCTGTTCTAGGTGTTCAAAAAGATTATATCTATTTCGAAAAACTTTTTAATAACTCATTAAACTGGCTTACTTATCAACCAACTGCTTTTATAAAAGACTGGCCGGCGCCTTATGATGGTGCATTCCTGTTTATTCCAACTCTTAGAGAAAATATAGGTAATGTTTATAATGTAAATAACCTTATTAGTCCCAATCAATTCCCTGCAACTTTTTTCCTTGATACTGAAGTTGGAATTAAAAATCCCGGCATCGTTAAATCCTTGGCTGGCAAGGCTGATATTGGTGCAATAATCGACATCGGATTTATTGAATCTCCTGAGGATACAATAAATAAATTATTTGAAAAAGAGACTCAGTTTTCTAATGTTGGTTTTGCTAAAGATACATTAAGTAAAATCGCGGGTAGGGAAGTAAGAGCAATTATGCCGTTGAATGGTTATTATGATGATAATACACTTCAAGCAATGGCAGCTAAGAATATTGATTTTCTTCTGACTGATTCCTTAACCGATCGCTCAGTTCCTGAAATCAGAATTAGAAATAATAAATCGCTAATGATTATTACAAAAACGGCTCGGGATGATATTGAAATTGTTAAAAACTACGGATTAACTAATACCGACTTTCAACTCTATACTTATGAAGAGGATATTGACAGAATTCTTTTTGAAGGTGGTTTATACGTATTTAAAGTCCATTCCGAATATCAACTTCAACCACAATATGCATCTGTAATAAGAGAAGTGTTGCGCTATGCTAAAAGTAAAAATATGTGGATAACAAGTCTTAACCAGCTTAAGGATTGGTGGAATAGAAGACAGGGTGTTGAAGTTCGTTACGACACAAGAAGTAAGCGTAGAGTTGCCATTGAGTTTACTAATCCAAGTGATAATATTACTGAGGAGCTTGTTGTACAGGTTAACCTAAATAAAAAAGTTAGAAATGTAAATGTTTCTTCAGATATTATTAATACTAAAATACCAAGGTATGAATTAAAGAATGAAGGACAGACAATTTATTTCTATATCGATAAGATGAATCCTCATGAAACACGTTCATTGTTAGTTGATTTTGATAACATTGATTTTTAATAAATAATATTGCATCCTTAACTAAATTATCTTAATGGCAAGTATATCTACTAATGAATTTTACCAGCCGATAATTTCCAAATTTCATTTAAGGATAATAAATTATTCTTTTTTATTCGATTATTATTACTCGAAAGTATTTCTTAAATTATTAAGACAAAATGAATAAATTTTATTTAACCCAATAAAAAAATGATATGACAAGATTAGTCGGTAAATCAATTTTGCTTTTACTTCTGATATCCCTTGCAAGTTGTGTAGAATCTCTGACAGATGTTCAGCAATCTACTACTCCGACTATTGAAATCCTTAAACCCCTAACAAATGACACAGTTAAAGTTGGAAAGAATGAAATCTCTTTTCAAGCAACTGATGGTTCCGGAGGACAGGGATTATCTTTTTACGAAATTTATCTTAACGGAAAATTTGTTCAGAGATTTGAGCAGAATACTGATGGGACTAATCCTCAAATATCGATTACAGTCGATTCTACATTTTTAGGAACAAGAATTAAATATTTTGTTAAGGTCTATAATAAAAACGGAAGATCTAAAGAGAGTAAAGTTCAAGAAAATATTTATGTAAAAGATAAAGTGCCAAATACTCCACAGAACCTATTCTTGGCAAAACTAAACGATTTTACAGTAAGTTTATTATGGGATGATGCTTCATCCAATGAAACGGGTTTCGAACTATGGCGTAAAGATGAAGGTGGTGGAACTTATAGAAAAATCAAAACACTTCCTGCCAATACAATCAGTACAACAGATGGTGGTCTTTCTGCCTTTGTAGTTTATTTCTACAAATTGAGAGCATATAATAATTCGGGTTATTCGGATTTCAGTAATGAGGTAAGCACTTCAAACATTGCGGGTGGCCCATGGAATCTTACTGCTGAAGCAATCGGATCTTCCATTGTTAATTTGAAATGGGTTGACTTTGCCGTTAATGAATTGGGATTTATAATTGAAAGAACAGATCCATTTACTGCAGAATATAAGCGAATAGCAATTGTTCCACCTAATACCGAAGAGTACCAGGATAATTCTGTTTCTCCAAGTACTGGTTACAAATATCGGGTTGCATATTTTACCAATACATCAATAAGCGGTTATTCAAATGAAGTTTCTATTTCAACTTATTATACAGATGTTGCCGGTCCTTCTAACTTAACTGCATCGTTAGGTATTAACGTTGTTAACCTAAAATGGGATGATAATACACCTCTCGAAAAAGAAGTAATTGTGGAAAGAAAAGTTGGTAATGGGCAATTTCTTGAGCTAATAAAACTTCCAACCGATTCTAAAACTGCAACAGATGCTACTGTTCAGAAAGGATTAACATATCAATATCGGGTAAGGCAATCTCTGGGTACAAGAACTTATACACCTTACTCAAATACAGTTCAAATTCTGGTCCAATAAGGAATAATAATCTTCATGGATGATTTACGAAACATAAAGACCGATGTTACCAAGTCGCTGGATCTCCCATGCCTTATAATCGATAAATCAGGTAGAATAATTGCTCTTAATTCGGAAGTAAGAAAAATAATTCCTTCGGCAGCACCTCAACTTAATTTCTTCGATCTCTTTGATGAACAAAACCTACTTACATTACAAAGAATATTTATCGATACCAGGAAATATGAAATTGCTGTAAAAGATGTGATTGCAGTAAAGTCTGGAAGTGAATTAAGAAATTATGAAATAACTTTTTCTCCTCTTAAAAGTGAAAATAACATCTACTTTATTGTATGTTTTTCTAAAACATCAGAATTGAAAAGTGAGGGAGAGACAAAGAAGTTTATAATTGCAACAAATGAAATAGAAAAACTTACCGGTGATAAAAGATTATTATCAATTATAAATAAGATTAAACTTATCTATCCTTTTACTTTTATAGAGAAAGCAAAACTTCAGAAAGAAATTAACGAGCTGGATAATTTTTTCTGGATTAAAGATCCGGCTGGCAAATTTATTTTAGTAAATGATTTTTACTCGAAAACTCTCGGTTTTACTTCTGCACAGCTCGAAGGCAAAAACGAACAGGATTATTTGCCAAAGTACCTGGTTCCTCTGTATAAAACTATTAATCAATATATTATCGATTCATCAAACTCGGTTGTGATAGATAGTAATTCCTCTCCAATTACTCCCGATCTCAAAAAAGGGATTCAAATTATTCAATTCCCTATTTGCGACCTTGATAATAAAACTGTTGCGATAATGGGATTTTCACAAGAGATAGAAAAAACTGAACAGTTAGAAACTACTTCGGTTGAAGCGATAAATATTTTCAAAACTTTACCGATTCCTATTTTGTTTGTCGATCATGAATTAAAAATTACTTCTTATAGTAATGAGTTATTAAAATTACTACTCATACCCGACAGAGAAGACATATTAAAATCAGAATTAAGCCGATACTTTGAAAAAGGATTTTTAAGGAATATTGAGGAATATTTACAGGATAATTCTCAAAAAAGCATTCTGGATTTTTCTTATACATTTGAGGAAAAAGGATATCTCAATGTAGAAGTGAATGTTGAAAAAATATTTGATACAAATGAATCTTTGATTGGGGCAACAATTATATTAAATCCTAAAAATGAATTACAGATATTAAAAGAAAATAAAGCTCAATTATATGACTCGCTTCTTAATATCATTCCTGATGCTATGTTCATTTACGATCTGGAGAATCTTAAATTCCTAGAAGTTAACGATACCGCATTAAAATTATATGGTTACAAGAGAAATGATTTCTTGAATATGGATCTTACCGACCTATACGCACCGGAAGATATTCAAACCTTAATTCAATCATCAGACAGTAAAACACTTAGTCCCGGTCCATGGCGGCATAAAAAAAGCGATGGAACTTCAATTCTGGTTGAGTTATCCAAAACAAATGTTGAATATAAAGGTAAAAAAGGTCACTTGAACATAATCAAGAATGTTAGTGAAAATGTTGAACAGAAGAAAAATACTCAGCTGTTACAGTCAGTTTACGACCATACAAGTGATCTAATATTAATTACAGATAAAGATGGATTTATTTTAGCTTCTAATGAACAGGTTACCAGAAAAATTGGATATTCCAAGAAGGACCTTGAATCACGTCCTTTCATTTCGCTTGTATCGGATGATGATAGGGCAAAGGTTAATAAAAATATTTTCCATAGTGGTTTGTTAAAAACAACTTCACTTGAATTAGAATTTAAAAAACCTTCTGGTTCACTATTCAAATCAATTGTAATAGCCACGCCAATAAAGGATTATAACGGCGAAATAGAAAGTTTTTCGATAATATTAAAACCCGTTGAAGAAAAAACGGAAAATGGCCCAATAAAAAAACTGGAAGATGAAAATGCTGAAAAGGTTGATGCCCCATTCCTTTCACACATGTTCCATGAATTGTTGACACCTATAAATGTTATTCTTGGTTTTGCACAGGAGCTATGGGAAAGTATTGAATCTCCAACCGATGAACAGAAAGAAGCTGATGACATTATAAAAGAAAATCAAAAATTACTGCTACAGATTATGGATAGTGCTGTTGAATTTTCCGCTCTTCAGCAAAAGGTAGTTAAATTTAAACCGGAGGCAATAAAATTTGTTGATATTCTAAATTCATTGAAAGAGAACACTTCTAAATTATGCGAATCGAAAAAAGTTGATCTGGAATACGGAAAAATATCTTCATCACTTACAATTGAAAGCGATAAACAAAAATTTATTTCCCTTGTCAGTTTGTTTATAAAAATTGCTGTTCAAATTACAAAAGAGAATGTGGTCTATCTTTCAGCTTCTAACATTGATGAAAATACTATTGTCGTTTCGATTAAAGATACTAAAAAGGGTATAAGCCCATTATTACTCAAAGGTTTTAAAGAGGTCTTTTCCGATGAGGAATCAGTCATTAGACGAAATTATGGATTCTCAAGGTTTTCTTTAAGACTTACAAATAGGCTTATAGATCTTCTATCGGCAAAGAAGCATGTTTTTATGAAAGATGGTGAAGCCGTAGA